>NZ_BAAAQM010000030.1:0-119462 GCF_039531675.1 Catenulispora subtropica | reverse complement strand
GGCGCGGTCGGCGCGGTCGGCGCGGTCGGCGCGGTCGGCGCGGTCGGCGCGGCGGTCGGCCGGGACCCCGAGCTCGGCGCGGAACAGCCGCAGGACGTTGCCGCCGAGCACCGCGGCGACCACCGCTTCGTCCAGGCCGCGGGCGAGCAGTTCGGCGGTGACCAGCGGCAGCCCCGCGGGCCCGGCGAGGCCGGGCAGCGTGGCGAACGGATCGCACCCGGCCATCAGCCCGACCTCGACCCCGCCGGGCAGCACGTCGCGCAGCACCTCGACCACGAAGTCCGGTCCGATGCCGACGTGCTCCGTGCCCGCGACCTTCCCGACGTGCTCGATGTGGTCCGCGAGCCGGGCCAGCGAGGGCTCACCGGGGTCGAGGAACCCCGGGAAGAAGTTCACACACACCACGCCGCCGCCCTCCGCGATCGCGGCGATCCGCGCGTCGGTGAGGTTGC
The DNA here is from genome assembly GCF_039531675.1 of Catenulispora subtropica. Lineage (NCBI taxonomy): Bacteria > Bacillati > Actinomycetota > Actinomycetes > Catenulisporales > Catenulisporaceae > Catenulispora > Catenulispora subtropica. The sequence goes on along the minus strand of NZ_BAAAQM010000030.1, from coordinate 119,010 downwards.
GGTGGTGGTCGCACAGGGCACGCGCCGAGGAGTGGGTGGCGAGCACCGGCCGGGTCGCGAGCTCCAGCACGTGGTCGACACCCGCGGCACCGAGGTGGGAGACGTCGAAGAGCATCCCCATCCGCTCCATCTCGCCGAGCGCCTCGACGCCGGCGGCGGTCAGCCGGCTGCCCGCGGCGTCCTCGGCCGAGCCGTCGGCGAGCGGCGTGCGGCCGAAATGCGCGAGCGAGGCGATGCGCACGCCGAGCCGGAACAGCGTGCCGAACAGCTCGATGTCGGAGTCCACCCCCGGAGCGCTCTCCAGCGCCAGGACCAGCGCGATCCGCCCGGCCGCGAGCGCCGCGTCGATGTCGGCGCCGTCCAGGCACAGGCTGACCTCGTCGGCGTTGCCCTCCGCGATCCGGTGCGCGGCCTCGATCATCCGCAGCGTCTCGCGCAGCGCTCCCTCGGGCCGGTAGGCGTCGTCGATGAAGACCGGGAGCACCTGGACGTCGACACCGCCCTCCCGCAGCTGGGGCAGCCACTGCGCGCGGAAGTACGACGCCCACTGCGCCACCGGCCGCACCACGACGGAACACAGCAGGTCGTTGTGGGTGTCGGCCACCACTGCGCGCCGGTGCAGCTCCCGTGCCCCGGGGTCGAGGCTCGCAAGGCCCCCGGCGGTGTCGATGGTTCGCGGATTCGTCGCCATGCCGATCAGCGTGCCGCAGCGAGCCGGTCCCCGTCCTTGTGCGGGGCGACGAACTTCGGGGAGGGACTTCGTGCGACGGGACGAACGGACAAATCCATTGCGTTCACGCGGCAAGCGTGTCTATCGTGATCACACACATGAAAGGAGGTGATCCTGAGTTGAGTAGTACCAGGACGCGTGAGGTGGCTGTCAGCTAGCCGCCCCGCCCGCGAACGAGGCCGTAGGGCCTCGCCCGGCAGGACCGGGGCGGCGGGCTAATCTCCAACAGTCACCCGGCTCGCAGGCCCACCGGATCGTCCCCGGTGCCTGGAGAGGCGGTCCCGGTGTCGTCGACGCCGTGGGCGGTCTCACCAGGAAGAGGCCTGCGAGCTGTTTTTTCTGGCGTTCTTTTGCCGAATCAGGCTGCGCAGACTCCTTGACAGGCCAACAGGTCTAGTCCAATCTGCGTGCTAGCCGCAGCTCCGGCACAGCAGCAGGCCTCCGCCCACTCGCCACCTCGTGCTGCCTGGAGGACGTCCATGCCCTTGAATCTCAGTTCCCGACGACGGCAACTCCTGGCCGTCGCCGGCGCTTTCGCACTCGCGTCCGCGGGTGTCGTGACAGCCCTCACGGCTGTGCCGGCCACTGCGGCGGCGAGCAACGTGCTGACGAACCCCGGGTTCGAGACGGGGAACCTGTCCGGCTGGACCTGTGACGCCGGCACCGGCGCGGTCGCCGGCTCCCCGGTGCGCTCCGGGAGCTACGCGCTCGTCGGCACGCCGACGAGCTCGGACGACGCTCAGTGCTCGCAGACAGTCTCGGTTCAGCCGAACACCTCGTACACTTTCTCCGCCTATGTCGAGGGTTCCTACGTGTACGTCGGCGTGACCGGCGGCGCCTCCACGTGGACGCCGTCCGCGACGGACTGGCAGCAGCTGTCGGTGACGTTCACGACCACCGCGAGTCAGACCTCTGTCCAGGTGTACGTCCACGGGTGGTACGCGCTGCCCGCCTACCACGCCGACGATCTCGCGCTGACCGGGCCGGCCGGGCCGCCGCCGACGAGCAGTTCCTCGGCGACCACTCCCCCGACCACGCCGTCCACCACGCCCTCCACCACCCCGACGACGCCCCCGACCACGCCGACGACGCCGCCCACGACCCCGACCACCCCGACGACCATCCCCACCACGCCGCCCACCACGCCGACGACATCGCCCGGCGGCGGCACCTGCGCGCTCAAGCCACGGCCGGCCGGCAAGGTGATCCAGGGCTACTGGGAGAACTGGGACGGCGCGATCAACGGCGTGCACCCGGGCATGGGCTGGATCCCGATCAACGACTCGCGGATCCAACAGCACGGCTACAACGTGATCAACGCGGCGTTCCCCGTCATCCTCTCCGACGGCACCGTGGAGTGGCAGGACGGCATGGACGCCAACGTGAAGGTCGGCACCCCGGCCGACTACTGCGCCGCGAAGGCGGCCGGCGCCACGATCCTGATGTCGATCGGCGGCGCGGCCGCGAGCGTCGACCTCAACTCCAGCGCCGCGGCCGACAAGTTCGTCGCCACGATCGTGCCGATCCTCAAGGCGTACAACTTCGACGGCATCGACATCGACATCGAGACCGGCCTCACCGGCAGCGGCAGCATCGGCACGCTGTCCACGTCCCAGGCGAACCTGGAGCGCATCATCGACGGCGTCCTCGCCCAGATGCCCGCCGGCTTCGGCCTGACCATGGCCCCGGAAACCGCCTACGTGACCGGCGGCAGCGTCACCTACGGCTCCATCTGGGGCGCGTACCTGCCGATCATCAAGAAGTACATGGACAACGGCCGCCTCTGGTGGCTGAACATGCAGTACTACAACGGCAGCATGTACGGCTGCTCCGGCGACTCCTACGAGGCGGCCACCGTCCAGGGCTTCCAGGTCCAGACGAACTGCCTGAACACCGGCCTGGTGATCCAGGGCACGACCATCAAGGTCCCGTACGACCACCAGGTCCCCGGCCTGCCCGCCCAGCCGGGCGCCGGCGGCGGCTACATGACCCCCTCGCTCGTGTCGCAGGCCTGGAACAGCGTCGGCGGCCAGACCAAGGGCCTGATGACCTGGTCGATCAACTGGGACGGGTCGAAGGGCTGGACGTTCGGGGACAACGTCAAGGGGCTGGAAGGCCGCTGACGACGGCACCGACCCGCGGGGCTCCACGCCGGACGAGCGTGGAGCCCCCGCCGCCGTCCGTGGCTCTCAGGTCCGCCAGTCCCCGGCTGTGGGCAGCACCGCAAACCCGACCAGGCCCTCGGGCTCCTCGCCGAACACCTGCACATCGCTGACTCGCGCCCTATCCGGGCCGTGCCGCATCCACTCGACCATGTGGGACACCGCGCCCTGCGCCCCTTCGAAGACCGCCTCGACGGTCCCCTCGACACGGTTCCGCACCCAGCCGCTCACCTTCCACGACACCGCCTCGGCGCGGCACTCGTCGCGGAAAAACACACCCTGTACGAGGCCGGAGGCAACAGCGCGTTCGCGGACCGTGGCGGACTGGTCGGCCGCCGATGCGCTGTTCATGGGTCGATTCGACCCAATGCCGGGACCGGCGCGCGCCTGGTCTGAGCCGAACGGGTGACGAGCCGCCGTCGCGCCGGCCGGCTCGCAGGCCGCCCCCTGGCTGGTTCCGCGGCGGGGGTGAGCCCGCCGCGGACCCGCGTTCACGCCCGCCGGTAGGCCTCCTCGCACCACGTGCACAAAGCCTCGAGGTCGGCACGGACCTCCGCCCAGTCCTTCTCCTGCGCGCCGATGGTACGGATCTCGAACGGCACCACCGCAGCGCCTTCCTCTTCGTGCGGGGCGATCTCGCGCATGCCGCCGAAGACCCGCTGCGGCTCGACGCGGGGTTCGCCGTTGAAGACGGACAGAGCGAACGCCCCCAAAGTGATGGCTTCCAGCGTGCCGCTCTGCCGGACACCGTCCTCGTGGAAGGTCCACTCCTCACCGCCCGGCTGCGGGACCTCCTGGTGATCGGCGAGGTTGGTGATGATCGGTGCGTCGCCCTCGCAGCGTGATCTCAAGTAAGCTCGCGCCTCCGCGCAGAGCAGCGGAAAGACGTCGATGAACGCGGACCGGCACAGGACAGCTGTCAGGTTCTTGATCTGCGCGCCCTCACCCTGTACGTCCAGGTTGTCCGCCAGCGCGCAGATCTGCATGTAGGCCAGTTGCAGGTAGCCGCACAGCGCGCGGGTCTCGGCCGAGCCCGCAGCGGGAGCGCCGGGCGTCTCTAGGAACAGTCGGATCTCGCAGTCGGCGAACGACTCGGCCTGGAACAGGCTGAAGCGGGCGCGCACCAGCACCGGGCTGACGTCGTCGTAGTCGGGAATCGGCGCGGCGTCCCGGAGGCGGTCGAAGAAGTGGGGCATACCGGCGAGCGGCACACCAACCGAGTAGTGCGCCAACAAGGTGAAGGTCTCGTCGTAGCCCAAGTTCGGATTCAGCAGTGCGGTATCTCCCGCACCGACCGTCGTCAGTGTCTCGTCCGCGTCGGCCAGCGGGCCCTCTCCGGCGAAGTAGAGCGCGTCGCGAGCCGCCCGGACCGCGTCAAGCTGGGCGAGCACGATGGCCGGCCCCGTCGCGTGGCGTGTACCGATGACGCTGACGGGATCGGTGACGAACTCGATGTTGGAGTAGAGGTTGTCGTCGTTCAGCAGGCGGGCATCAGTGACGAGGGTGAAGCTGGGAACGGTCGTACTGAGCGCGAGATGCGTGTCGCCCTCGATGTAGTCTCCGTCCTCGTCCGTGACAGCCAGGTCCACCTCTAGCTCATAGCCGATCATGCAATTTCCCCCTGTGGTGCGAGTTATATATACGTATATGCATATGACCCTCAAGGTGCGTGCCAAGCTGTTGTCAGCTCGGAATCACGCGCAAGGATGAAGGCGCCGGAAACGACCACGCGCCACGATCGGCCCGTCACTGCGAGCTCTGACATCTCGCCTTCATTCGGCGTCAACCCACGTGCCGTCCGCGTGACCGCCGGAATTGTGGTCGCTGTCACAAGGTGCCTTCTAAGCCGGCCACGGGAGCCGGCTGGACCTTGGGGAGCGCGCAATGGGAATCGGCCACGGCCACCACCATCACCACCACCACGACGACCACTCGCAGGAGGGCCCGGCCGACGTCGCACACCTCCTGGACACGTCCATCGCGGACTCCGACCTCTCGCCCGCCGACGTCTCGCGCCGCGGCGTGCTGCGCAGCGCCGGCATCATCGGCGCCGGGGTCGCGACCGCGGGGGTGCTCGGGGCCGGCTCCGCCGCCGCCTCCGGCGGCGACGACCGTTCCGCGGACCCGGCCGCGCGCTCGCGGAACGACGACGCCGACTACCTGTGGCTGGCCGGCGACCACCACATCCACACCCAGTACAGCCCAGACGGCCAGTACCGCGTGATCGACCACGTCCGGCACGGCAACGCCTTCGGCCTGGGCTGGATGGTCATCACCGACCACGGCAGCGCCCAGCACGCCAAGATCGGCGTGGAGAAGGTGAACCCGGACATCCGCGCGGCCCGCGAGGTCGTCAACGGCACCCTGGTCTTCCAGGGGCTGGAGTGGAACATCCCGGCCGCCGAGCACGGCACCGTGTTCGTGCACCCCGGCGACAACGAGGTCGCGGTGCTGAAGGAGTTCGAGAACTCCTTCGACGGCGTGGTCAACAACGCCACCGCGAGCACCCCGGCCAACGAGGCGCTGGCCCTGGCCGGCGTCAACTACCTGGCCGACGCCGTCACCCGCAAGCGGGTCCGCGACGCCCTGTTCCTGGCGAACCACCCGGCGCGCAAGGGCCTGGACTCCCCGCACGAGATCCGCGGCTGGCGCGACGCGGCGCCGCACATCGCCGTCGGCTTCGAGGGCGCGCCCGGCCACCAGGCCGCCGGCCTGCCCGCCCCGTCCGGCCCCGGCTCGGGTCGCGGCTACTACGACAACTCCCCCAACGCCAGCTCGTTCCCGGGCTACCCGCTGGAGAGCTACCGGACCTTCGGAGGCTTCGACTGGATGACCGCCACCGTCGGCGGCCTCTGGGACAGCCTGCTGGCCGAGGGCAAGCCGTGGTGGATCACCGCGAACTCCGACTCGCACCAGGTCTACGGCGACACCTCGGTGCGCGGCGCCGGCTCGGACTTCAACAACAACGGCTTCTACAACGCCCCCGAGCACGGCGGGAAGCCCGACCTCACCCTCGGCGACTTCTGGCCCGGCTTCTACAGCCGCACGCACGTCGGCGCGCGCGAGTTCGACTACGCCGCCGTGATGAGCGCGCTGCGCGACGGCCGGGTGTGGGTCGACCACGGCGGCCTGATCGACACCCTCGACGTGCGGGCCCGGGTCCGCGGCAGGGGCCGCGGCGTGACGCTGGGCGGCGTGCTGACCTGCAAGCGCGGCGACCGGGTCCAGCTGACGATGGTCATCGACCTGGCCGCCGGTCCGAACTGGGCGCAGTTCGTGCCCCAGTTGGCCCGGGTCGACGTCATCCAGGGCGACGTCACCGGCCCGGCCGGGGACCGCGACGCGTTCAAGGCGCCGAACACCCGCGTCGTGAAGTCCTTCGACATCGACCAGAAGGGCGGCAGCGTCCACCTCACCTACGAGCTCGGCGCCGTCGACCGGCCGGTGTACCTGCGCGTGCGCGGCACCGACGGCAACCGCACCGGGGCCGGCGCGCTCGGCGCGTCGATCGACCCGAACGGGCCGCAGATGGACGTGCTCGGCTCCGCCGACCCGTGGAAGGACCTGTGGTTCTACGGGAACCCGATCTGGGTGCTGCCGAGCTGATGGACCCCCGCTCTGGTTCCGGCGCCCCGCGCGTCGTACGGATCCTGGGTGTGGACGCCGGAAGCGGTTCGCTGGCCGAGGCCGACCACCTGCTCGCCTCCGTGGTGAGCGGGCTCGGCCTGGCCGGCGACCCGGTGGCGGCCACGCACTTCGTCCGCGCCGGCGCCCCGCACATCGCGCTGACCATCGAGGTGCCGGCCGGTGCCGAGGTGGATCCGGCCGCGGTCGGGTCCGTCACGGGTCCGGCGGCGGGCCTGGTCTGGGGCGACCTGCGGCAGGGTCCTGAGGACCGGGTCGAGGGCGCTCTGGCCGCGAGGGCGGAGCACGGCCGCTCGGGCCGTCTGGCGCGGTTCCCGGGGATCAGCACCCTGACCGGCACGGTCACGGTGCGCGAGATCCTCGAACGCAGTCCGATCACCGAGGTCAGCGTCCTGATGGGCGCGGCGGCGGCACCGGACACCGAGGTGGCGACCCGCGACCACGTCCGGCCGCAGTGGCGGGACGGCGCGGTCGTGCTGGTGGTGCAGCCGGTGTCGGACGGCAAGGTGGCGCCGTTCGAGGTGCCGAACCCGACCCCGTGCTGCGCGCAGCACTGATCGACCGCACCTGATCCAGCCGGCCGTGTTCGTGGGGGGAGACGGCCGGCTGGGTCCAGGTGTTCCGAAGGATCAGAGCCCGCGGTCCCGTTCGGCGCCGATGGTCGTGTCCTCGCCGTGGCCGGTGTGAACGACGGTCTCGTCGGGGAGCGCGAAGAGCTTGGCGCGGATCGAGGCCTCCAGGGTGGGACGGTCGCTGTAGGAGCGGCCGGTCGCCCCGGGTCCGCCGTGGAAGAGCGTGTCGCCGGTGAAGACGCAGCCGAGGTCGGGTGCGTAGAGGCAGACGGCGCCGGGCGCGTGGCCGGGGGTGTGCAGCACGTGCAGGGCGGTGTCGCCGACGGTGAGGACCTGGCCGTCGGCCAGGTCGGCGTCCCAGAGCGTGGCCCGCGGATCGTCGGGGCCGCCGTGGGTGAGTTCCCACAGGGGGCGGTCGTCCGGGTGCAGCAGGATCGGGGCGAGGACGCGTTCGCGGAGTTCGGGCGCGACGCGGACGTGGTCGTCGTGCGCGTGGGTGCACACGATGGCCTTGACCCGGCGGTCGCCGACGACGGCGAGGACGCCCTCGACCGAGTGCGGGGCGTCGATGACGACGCACTCGGCGTCGTCGCCGACGACCCAGACGTTGTTGTCGACGTCGAAGGTCTGGCCGTCCAGGGTGAAGGTGCCGGAGGTGACGCCGTGGTCGACGCGGACGGCCATCAGAGGATCACCACGGAGCGCAGCACCTCGCCGCGGTGCATGCGGTCGAAGGCGGCCTCGATGTCGGTCAGGCCGATCTCCTCGCTGACGAAGGCGTCGAGGTCGAGCTTGCCGCGCTGGTAGAGGTCGACGAGCATCGGGAAGTCGCGGCTGGGCAGGCAGTCGCCGTACCAGCTGGACTTCAGGGCGCCGCCGCGGCCGAAGACGTCGATCAGCGGCAGGTCCGGGATCGTCATCTGCGGCGTGGGGACGCCGACCAGGACGACGGTGCCTGCCAGGTCGCGGGCGTAGAAGGCCTGCTTCCAGGTCTCCGGCCGGCCCACCGCCTCGATCACCACGTCCGCGCCGAAGCCGCCGGTCAGCTCCTGGATGGCGGCGACCGGATCGGCGGTGGAGGAGTCGACGGTGTGGGTGGCGCCGAGCCGGGTGGCGGCGTCCAGCTTCTTGGCGTCGATGTCGACGGCGATGATCGGGTTCGCGCCGGCGAGCGCCGAGCCCGCGACGGCGGCCACGCCCACTCCCCCGCAGCCGATCACGGCGACGGACATGCCACGGGTGACGCCGCCGGTGTTGACGGCGGCGCCGATGCCCGCCATCACGCCGCACCCGAGCAGGCCGACCGCGGCCGGGCGCGCACTCGGGTCGACCTTCGTGCACTGGCCCGCGGCCACCAGCGTCTTCTCGGCGAATGCCCCGATGCCCAGCGCCGGAGTCAGCTCCGTGCCGTCCTCGAGCGTCATCTTCTGCGTCGCGTTGTGCGTGGCGAAGCAGTACCACGGCGCACCGCGGCGGCAGGCCCGGCACTGGCCGCAGACCGCGCGCCAGTTCAGGATGACGAAGTCGCCGGGCTCCACCTCGGTGACGCCGGGACCGACGGCCTCGACGATCCCGGAGGCCTCGTGCCCGAGCAGGAACGGGAACTGGTCGTTGATCCCGCCCTCCCGGTAGTGCAGGTCGGTGTGGCAGACGCCGCAGGCCAGCACCCGCACCACGGCCTCGCCGGGACCGGGGTCCGGGACGTTGATCGTCACGATCTCGACCGGCGCGCCCTCGGCCCGCGCGATGACCGCCTTCACCTGCTGCATGGCACTCCTTTGTCAGTCGGCTCGCCCAGACAGGATCGTGCCACACCCGCGGGTGCGGCGGGCGCTATGCGGCGTCAGAGTGCTCATCGGGGGTGTCCTGCCCGGAAACGCGGAAGCGGTCGGGCGACACTTGATCACACCTCGTCAGAGGGCTGCGTTGCTGGGTACCGCGCTGCTGTTGTCGTTCGGACCGTTCCAGGGCGCCGCTTGGTACGATAGGTAAATCAGACTTCTCACAAAGCGCTGTACCGCCGCCATGTTCACCCTGCTCTTCGTCGGCGCCTGCTCCGGCACCGCCGGCAGCCCGCAATGCAAACCATGCGGTGGAGGTGGAAACGTGACAGTCGATTTCCGCGGGTTCGCAGACGCCGCGCTGTGGGCTCGCATAGTCCGGACTCAAGTCTGCATCGACGGGACGTGCGGTACGCCGGAGTCGGTGATACATACCGTTCCGGACGTCCCCGCGGAGAGTTTGGACGTCGCACCGAGCAAGACCGCTGCTCATACACTTGAGGTCACGCTCTTCACCGACAGCGGGAGCGCGAGCACCCTTTCGGGCTCAGGACTGGTCTTCCCTCCGCTGCCGGTGCACGGGTGCTCGTGCGCGACGTGGCATATCGTCTACGATCCGCGACGCGATGCCCTCGTGCACGCCAACCCTCCCCCAACAGGGATGTGACCCCCCTCCAAAACTCGCCTGTAATCGTCCAGCGGCTCGTGACACGTACCTGGTGTAAGGACGACACGCCCTGAACCGTAAGGACGACCGTGGAGATCCGAGCAGAGCTCACTGCGCCAGGCGTGGAGGCCGGGTCCGGCGAGGCCGACTTCACCCGGCTCTATGAACGCGACTATCCGAACATCATGCGGTATCTGCTTCGGCGGGGCGCTCAGGAGGCCGCCGCGGACCTCGCGGCCGAGACCTTCGTGATCGCCTGGCAGCGGCGGGACCAGTGGCGGGGCCTGCCCGAGGAGCGGCAGACCGCTTGGGTGTACGGAGTCGCGCGGCGGGTGTCGGCTAACGCGGTGCGGTCTGGGCGCCGGGCGGCTGGGTTCGCCGAGCGGTTCGCGCACGGCGCCCACTCCGGCCACGCCGACCACGGCGGCCCCGGCATGTTCGCCGTACGGCAGGCCGATCACAGCGACCAGGTCGTCGAGCAGATCGCCGTGGGCCGTGCCTTCGCCCGGCTGTCCGAAGCGGACCGGGAGCTGATCCGTCTCGTCGCCTGGGACGGGCTGACTCCCGCGCAGGTCGCCGAGGTGCTCGGGTGCCGGATCGGCACCGTGAACACGCGGCTGCATCGCGCGCGCCGGCGGCTCAGGGCGCTCATCGGGACCGAACCGGCGGAAGCCGCACGCATCACACCCTTGGAGGGGAGAACATCATGACCGACGCGATCCGCGATCTCGAAGAGCTCATGGCGCCGCTGGACCCCGCGAGCCGCAGCCGGGTCTCCGACGAACAGTTGCTGCGGGACGCCCCGTCGGCGCACGCCTTCCTGCGGGACGCCGTAGCTGTCCCGTCGACGGGCGTGAAGGGGCTGAAGGTGGGGCCCGGGTGGAGCCGGAAGCGGGTCCTCACCTGGGCCATGCCGGGGCTGGCCGTGGCGGTGGCCGGTGGTACCGTCGCTGCGGCGGCACTGCGGGACCACAAGCCCGCGACGGTGCCGAACACCGTCCGCTGCTTCTCCGTGGACCACGTGACCCAGGAGAACCGCCAGTACACCGACACCGCGCCCGCGGCGCAGCCGGGACTGGCGCCGCAGGACCAGTCCGCCGCCGTGGCCGCCGCGGTCGACGCGTGCTCGGGGCTGTGGAAGATCGGGCTGCTGGTACCGGGGCACGCGGACAACACCGCCGCCCTGGCGCATCAGGAGACCAACGACTTCCCGGTGCCGCACCTGGTCGCCTGTGTGCTGGACTCCGGTCAGGCGGCGGTCTTCCCGAGCGCCGACGGCCAGCTGTGCCGGTCCCTCGGGCTGTCGCAGCTCAGCGACCGGAAGCCGGCAGGCGGGTGAAGCCGGGCAGGACCGGGACAGCGGGGACGACGGCGACGGCGACGGCGACGGCGACGGCGACCACAGCATCGTCCGCGATCGTGTGCGGCTGCCTCGCTGTCGCCGTCACCGTCGCCGGCTGCTCAGACAGAAGTACGTCCAAGCCGCCGAACATCGGCGCCATACCGACGATCGGCAGCACCGCGCAGATCGTCCTCCCGCTCGACGCCTACCTGCAGAGCGACGACCAATACAGCGCCACCCTGCGCGCCACCGGCATGCTGACGGTGCGCTGCATGACCGGCTTCGGGCTCGACTACACCCCGGACTTCTCCCGGATGCCCTCCTGGACCGACCAGGGCCGCGCCGCGTTCGGTTTCGTCGACCTCCAGGACGTCCAGCGCGCCGGATACCGGTGGTACACGCCTCGGTACCTCGACATCGATCCGCCGGGCGCGAAGACGGACGCGAAGACGGGTGGGAAGACGGCGCTGCGGCCCGACCAGGTGTCGGTGTTGCAGGGCACCGTGCCGACGTTCGCCGGCAAGCCGGTGCCGCCGGGCGGCTGCAACAAGGTGGCCGACGACGCGGTCCACAAGGGTGAGTCCGGCAACGGGGCCGACAACGACTTCGTGGCCAAGCTGGCGAACGACGCCTTCGTCCAGAGCCAGTCGGACAAGCGGATCACGGACGCGTTCAAGACCTGGAGCACCTGTATGAAGCAGGCCGGGTACTCGTTCGCCAAGCCCGCCGACGCCCAGAACGCGTCGACCGGGATGTCCGACAAGGACCAGATCACCATGGCCGGCGTCGATTTCCAGTGCCGGCAGCGGCAGAACCTGGTCGGGCTGGAGGTCGCGGTGGACGCCGCGTATCAGAAGGCGCTGATCGACAAGAACGCGGAGGCGCTGGCGAACGTCAAGCAGTCGATCGGCATCGAACTCACCAATGCCATGTCCGCGCTGGGCGGTGCGTAGGCCGGGTGGGCACGGTGCCCGCGGGGACGTCCCGACCCCCGCGGGTACCGTGCCGCACCGGAGCCGGCCGGCGCGGTCAGGTGGTGGTGCCGTGCGACGTCGCCAGTTCCCGGGCCGCGTTGTCGGCCTGGACGCTGATCGCCTTGCGCATGTCGTTCAGGGCCTGCGCGTTCTTCTCGATCAGCCGCTGCTGATAGGCCCGGTCCACCGCGAGCTGCAGGGGGACCAGGTTCGCCTTCTGCCGGCACTTCAGGTCGACGGCCGCCATCGTCATCTGGTCGGCCTCGGGCATGGCGAACGCCGCGTTGTTGGCGTCCTTCGGCACGGAGTACTGGTAGCCGGAGGCCGCCATGCACGCGCTCCAGTCCTTGAACGCGGCCAGCACCCGGGGATCGGCCTCGGTCTGCTGGTACGCGTCGTTCTCCAGGTTCTGGACGAACGCGTCGTTCACCCCGGCGCCCGGCTCGCCGGTGGCGAGCTTCTCCGCGGCCTCCTGGTCGCAGCCGCCCTTCGGGACGGTCTTCCCGGCGTACGCCGGCACCGAGCCGACCGCGACCGCCCGCTCCTCCGGCGAGCGCGGCGGGGCCGCGTCCTTCGCGGTGTCACCCACCGTGATCTCACGCGGCTGGAACCACTTGTAGCCGGCGCGGCGGGTGTCGGCGTCGTCCACCAGACCGAACAGGTTGCCGTGGTCACGCCAGGTGGGCAGCCGGCCGAAGTCGGTGGAAGCGGTGAATCCGTACCGTGACATGCACTGGGCAGTGAGGGACAACAAGGCATGGACGCTTGTGGCATATTGGGTGTCGGTCTCGAGATAGTCGTCCAGGGGCAGGACGATGTCCGCCGGGCCGGCGACCACGGGCAGCGCCCCGATGGCCGGTGGGCCCGGCGGGGTGCTCTTCGCCGAGCAGCCCGCCGCCGGGACGACGGCCAGCACCGCACAGCCGGCGAGCACCCGCCGGCACAACTTGTCGAGCATCATCGGACCTTTCGCGGCGAGGCGAGGCTTGGCCCCCGGCGGCAGCGCACCGCCGGAGGGCCGAGGAGTGGATCCGGACGGCCGATGGGTGGCCGTCCGGATCCACGGATGATCCGGATCAGAGCGGTTCAGCTCAGGTCAGGGCGGGGCCGGCCGCACGGGCCGGACCCGTCAGAACCACCGCTGCGAGCTGGTCCGGTCGTTCATCGCGTTGCCGACGTAGGACGAGTCGCTCGTGAACGTGGCCTGCGCGCCACCCTCGTTGATGTCCTCGTAGATGGTGGTCCAGCAGTTGCCGTAGACGCGCAGCGACGACACCACGTCGTTCCAGCCGCCCGGCATCGAGTTCCAGTACCAGGACTGCCCGTCGCGGCAGAAGTTCGCGTCCCCGGTGGTGGCGGTGTTCGAACTGCCCGAGTAGCCGGCGTCCACGTAGTCCACGCCCATGGCGTAGCTGGACATCGGCCGGACGGAACCGTTCACGGAGCTGCCCGCGGTGGCGGCGTTCGCCGTCCCGGACAGGCCCAGGGTGGCCGTCAGCGCGGCCGTGGTCAGCACGCCGGCGACGGCGAGCCTCATCCGATGCTTTGTCATGTCGTTGTGCTCCTGATGTCAGGCCACGTATATGTGGCTGTCTGCGCACGGGCATGGTGCTTGGAGCATGCGAGACGGCAACCCCCGTTTGCGCCGGACGGAAGAGCCGCCGGTACCGTGAATCAGTATTCTGAGTTACTCTCGGTGGTGTCAACCGGTCTCGCGGCGGGGGCCGCACGGTCAGGGCCGGTGCGGACCGGCTCCGACCAGGGCAAACGGGGGGACGTTGAGGATTCCTGAAACGCGGCGTGGCGCGCTTCCCGAAGCGCGGCCGGCGGCCGTGGACATCGCCCGTTCCGCCGGGCCCACCGGGCCCGGCGAGCACTCTGAGCACTCTGAGCACTCTGAGCAGGCCGGATCCGGGGCCGCGGAACCCGAACCGGCCCCTTCGGCCGCGACGGTGGCGGGCCTCACCGCGACGGTGCGCCGGCAGCGGCTGCTGCTGTGGGTCACCGTCGTGGCCACCGTCGCCTCCGGCGGCGGCCTGGCCGCGTCCACCCTGATCAGGTCGCCGGCCGAACAGGCCGCGCGGAGCGGCGCCCCGGCCCCGAACGTGCTCACCGCGCCGGTGGTCCGCAGGGTCCTGTCCAACGCCGTGATCCTGCGCGGCACGGTCGGGCCCCGCTCCTCGATCCCGGTCACCCCGGTGAAGGCCGCCGCGGCCGGCGACGGCGCGCAGCTGCTGGTGACGGCCCTGCGCAAGAAGCCCGGCGACGCGGTCGGACCCGGCGACGTGATCATCGAGGTGTCCGGCCGGCCGGTGATCGCGCTGCCGGGAAGCGTCCCGGCCTACCGGGACCTGCGCCCGGGCGCCGACGGCGCCGACGTGGCCGAACTCCAGGACGCGCTCAAGGCCCTGGGACACCCGTGCGCACCTGACGCCCACGGCCACTTCGGCGCCGGCACCAAGGCCGCCCTGACCGCGCTGTACGCGCACCTCGGGTACGACGTGCCGACCACCGGCGGACCCGGCGACCGCGAGGACAAGGCGGCGCTGCAGGCCGCGGCGAACGCGGTCGTCACGGCGCAGCGGACGGTGGCCACGGACCAGACCGCCGTGGACCGCGCCAAGGCGGCGCTCGACGCGGCGAAGAAGGCCGCCGCGAGCCCGTCGTCCGGGACGCCGTCGTCCGGAGAACCCTCGGCCGGTGCCCCGCCGGGAGGCGGCAGCGGTGAATCGCCGGTGCGGGCCGCGCAGGACACGCTCGACACGGCGCGGACCACGCTGTCCTACGCGCGGGCGGATCTGACGCAGGCCGAACAGAACCACGCGGATCTCGTCGCGGCGACCGGGCCGATGCTGCCGGTATCCGAGGCCGTGTTCGTCCCGACGTTGCCGGTGCATGTGGAGAAGGTCAACGGGCAGCCGGGATCCGTGGTCGCCGCACCGCTGGTCACCCTGGCCGGCGGCGACCTCGCCGTCACGGCGATGCTCAGTTCGGCGCAGCAGGAGCAGGTCAAGCCCGGCATGCGCGCCGAGCTGCTGGCCGAGGCCCAGGGCGGCGCACCGGTCGGCGGTACGGTCGGCACCGTCGGGCCCTACACCGCGGGGGCGTCGGGCGACGGGCAGTCGGGGCCGTCCGGCCAGTCGGAGCAGTCCGGGCAGTCGGGGCAGTCCGGCGGCTCCTCCGGCGGGAACGGCTCGAACCAGCCGGGCCAGACCGTCGCCGGGTTCCCGGTGACGATCGTCCCCGACGCGCCGCTGCCGGCCGGCTGGAACGGCTCGAACATCCGGGTCACGGTGACGTCGGCGGCGACCCCGAAACCGGTTCTCGTGGTGCCGCTGTCCGCGGTGACGGCCCAGGCCGACGGCAAGACGGTGGTGACCGTGGCGACGGACGGCGACGGCGGACGGCGCAGGGTCCCGGTGTCGCCGGGGGTGTCGGGGGACGGATTCGTCGAGGTGACGCCGGACGATCCCACCGCGCTGACGGAGGGCACGCCGGTGATCGTCGGAACGGCCGGTGGGTCATGAGCGACCCTGCCATCCCGATGCCCGCACTCGCCCTGCGCGCCGTGACCCGCACCTATCCCGGGCCGCCTCCGGTCCACGCGCTGCGTCCCACGGACCTGACCGTCATGCCCGGCGAGCACGTGGCGATCGTGGGGCCGTCGGGCTCGGGGAAGTCCACGCTGCTGAACCTGTGCGGTCTGCTGGACCGGCCGACATCCGGGAGTCTGAGCATCGCCGGGGTCGACGTCGCGGGACTCGGCGACGGCGAGCGCGCGGCGTTGCGGGGGCGCCGCATCGGGTTCGTGTTCCAGTCCTTCCACCTGATGCCCTATCGCACGACCGTGGAGAACGTCATGCTCGGCCTGCTCTACGTCGACCGGCGATCGAAGGCGGAGCGGCGTGCCGTCGCCGTCAGCGCCCTGACCCGGGTGGGGCTGGCGCATCGGCTCGGCGCGACGGCCTCGACGCTGTCCGGCGGCGAGCGGCAGCGGGTGGCCATCGCGCGGGCGCTGGTCAGCGAACCCGCGGTGCTGCTGGCCGACGAGCCGACCGGGAACCTCGACTCGGCCACCGCCGACGCGGTCATGGACCGGCTCACGGCCCTGGTCGCCGAAGGGCTGACGCTCGTGATGATCACCCATGACCCGGCGGTGGCGGCACGGGCGCCGCGGCGGATCACGATCCACGACGGCCGGCTCACCGCGGACGTCACGGATGCCGACGACGACACCGACCCTGACACCGATCCCGACACCGACCCCGACACCGATCCCGACCCCGACACCGACACCGACACCGAGGGCCCGCGCCCCCGGCGACCGCGCAGCACGACCCGCGCCCGGCTCGCGGTGGCCGACCGATGAGCCGCCGCACCGCCCCGGCCGTCGTCACCGTCATCGCCCCCTGCCGTCCCCGCCTGCGCGAACTCTCCGCCGAAGCGGTCGCCGGGCTGGTCCAGCGCCCGGCCCGCACGGTGCTGACGATGCTCGGCACCGTGCTGGGAGTGGGCGCCTTCGTCGCGATCCTCGGCCTGACCTCCACCGCCGGAGGCCAGGTGTCCGCGGCGTTCACCGTGCTGTCCGCGACCCAGGTGTCCGTGGACGACGTCGGCGATTCCGCGACCGAGCAGGCGCTGGCCGCGACCGGCCGCTACGACTTCCCCGCCGACGCCGACGCCATCGCCGAGCGCCTGCACGGAGTGGTCCACGCCGGGGTCTGGTGGCAGGTCACGGGCCCGAGTGCCAGTGCCCTGGCGGTGACCGCCGTCCCGACCGCCGCGAGCAGCGGCGGCAGCAGCGGCGCTCCCATGGTCACCGTCTACGCCGCCGACCCGGAGGCCCTGGCGGCGATGGACCCCACCGTCACCGTCGGGACGACGTTCAACGCGTTCCACGACAGCCGCCGCGAGCACGTGATCATGCTCTCCGCGCCGGTGGCCGCCCAGCTGGGCGTCTCCCGCCTCGACGCCCAGCCCGCCGTCTTCCTCGACGACGTCGCCTACACGGTCGTCGGCGTCTACACCCGGGTCGCCCGCCAGCCCGAAGTCCTGCTGGGCGCGGTGATCCCGGCCGGCACGGCGCGCGCCGACTTCGGCCCGCCGTCCCCGACGTCCCCGGCGACGATGCTCGTCCAGACCCGCCTCGGCGCGGCCCCGCAGACCGCCGCCGACATCGCCACCGCCCTGCGGCCGGACCGTCCGGCGCTGTTCCGCGTCGTCCCCCCGCCGGACCCGCACTCGCTGAAGGACGACGTGCTGGGCTCGCTCAACGCGCTGTTCCTGCTGCTGGCCGGGGTCACCCTGGTCATCGGCGCGGTGGGCATCGCGAACACCACCCTGGTCTCCGTCCTCGAACGGTCCGGCGAGATCGGCCTGCGACGCGCCCTGGGCGCCCGCCCCCGCCACATCGCGTTCCAGTTCCTCGCCGAGTCCACCGTGATCGGCGCCCTCGGCGGCCTGATCGGCACGGCCCTCGGCATCGGCGTCACGGTGGCCGTGGCGCTGGTCCGGCACTGGACGGCCGTCCTCGACCCGGCGCTGGTGCTGCCCGCGCCGGCGATCGGAGCCGTGGTCGGGCTGCTGGCGGGGACGTATCCCGCTTTGCGCGCCGCGGCCGTGGAGCCGGTGGAGGCGCTACGGCGATAGCCGGGTGTCAGCCCACGATAGGGAAATCAAAGTACGTATCCGGATACGGCTCGTCGCTGAGCGTGTAGTGCCACCACTCGCAGTCGTACCGACGGAAACCGCAGGCTTCCATGATGGAACAGAGGTGTTGGCGGTTCTGCGCTTCGACGTGGGTGATCCCTTCCGCTCCGTGGTGGGAGACCGGGTCCATCAGGTCGTGGTCTCCTCCCATGGGCGCGAGTTCGCCGGTGGCCAGGTGGTAGAGCGTCAGGTCGACGGTGCTGCCCCGGCTGTGGCCCGACTTGGCGGCGACGTAGCCCTTCTCGAACATCTCGGCTCTGTCGATGTTCGGGTAATGACGTGGCTTGGTCCGGCCGTCCTCCGGCTCCCGCGACCAGCGCAGGAAGCGGTCCACGGCGCGTTGCGGCCGGTAGCCGTCCCACAGCAGCAGACCGAAGCCGAGTGACTCGGCCTTCTCCCTGGCGCGGTCGAGGGCCTCGCACAGGGCCGTCGTTCCGACGATGCGGTTGGCCAGGTATCCGTCCACCGGCCTGCCGGTGAAGTTGTCCCAGGTGGCGTACTTGGCGTCCCAGCGTATTCCGGGGGCGAGCTCGTCCACGAAGACGAAGCCGTCGTTCATCGCAGCTTTCCCGTCAACGTCAGCGCCACCAGGCGGTCGATCACGTCGGACGGCGGCAGCCCGGCGGCCGTCATCATCCGCGGGTAGCGGCTGTACGAGGTCATGCCGGGCAGCGTGTTGACCTCGTTGAGGACCACCGTTCCGTCGTCCTTGAGGAACAGGTCCACCCGCGCCAGGCCCCGGCATCCCAGGGCGCGGTAGACGGTCTTCGCGGTCTCCTGGACGAGCGAGCGTGCCTCGGCCGGGATGTCCGCGGGCACGATGAACGTCGAGTTCTCCGAACCGGTCTCGGGTGTGCTCTCCTGGTGGATCCGGAAGAATCCGTGGGACAGGGCGACGCGGTCGACCTCGCCGGCGATCAGGTCCAGGTCGTTGCCCAGGATGGCGCAGCCGACCTCGCTGCCGGCG
Organism: Catenulispora subtropica; assembly: GCF_039531675.1. Lineage (NCBI taxonomy): Bacteria > Bacillati > Actinomycetota > Actinomycetes > Catenulisporales > Catenulisporaceae > Catenulispora > Catenulispora subtropica. The sequence goes on along the minus strand of NZ_BAAAQM010000030.1, from coordinate 100,461 downwards.
ACGGCCTCTTCGATCAGCACCTTCGAGTCGTAGCGCCGCGCGGATTCCAGGGCGCCCGGCAGTTCTTCCCGGTGAGACACCTTGCTGACGCCGAAGGAGGAACCCGAGCGCGCCGGTTTGACGAAGACGGGATACGTGAGCTGGTCGGGGTCGACGCTCTCGTTCGGCGTGACGGTCCAGAAGTCCGGCGTGGCGACGCCCGCGTTCCGGGCGACGACATAGGTGAGGGACTTGTCCATGCACAGGGCGGAGCTCTGGATGTCGCAGCCCGCGTAGGGGATGCGGGAGAGCTCGAACAAGCCCTGGATCGCGCCGTCCTCGCCGAGCTTGCCGTGCAGGACGGGAAGCACCACGTCCAGGCGGATCGTTTCGAAGCTTCCCCGCTCCAGGACCAGTAGTCCGTGGACACTGCTGTCCGGCGACAGGATCACCGGCCGGCCGCCGCTGTTCTCCCAGTCCCCGTCCGGGCTGTCGCAGAGTCTCCAGGCGCCGCTCTGGGTGATCCCGATGAAGAAGGGCTCGTACTTCTCGGGGTCGAGGTGCTTGGCGATCTCTCGTGCGGACTTGACGGAGACGGGGTGTTCTTCGGAGCGGCCCCCGAAGATGATGCCGATCCTCAGCTTATCCATGGTGGTTCCCGCTTTCGTATCGCAGACAGTTGATGATGGAGTTCTCGACCGCGTCGCTCAGGGCGTGGTCGGTGAAATAGGCGGTGTGCGGACTGATGAGCACGTTCGGCAGCTCTTGCAGCCGCAGCAGCGGCTTGCTGTCGATGGGCCGGTCCCGGCAGTCGGCGTAGAAGACCCCTTCCTCGCCTTCGAGGACGTCCAGCGCCGCGCCGCCCAACCTGCCGCTTTCCAGCGCCGAGAGGAGGGCCTCGGTGTCGAGCAGCGGACCGCGTCCGGTGTTGATGACGAAGGCGCCGGGCTTCATCCGCTCGATCCGTCGCCGGTTCAGGAGATGGTGCGTCTCGGCGGTGAGCGGCGTGTGGAGGGTGACGATGTCGCTCTGCTGGAGCAGCTCATCGAGCGGTACGTAGTCGGAGAAGGTCTTGGGGCGGCTGTCGTGGGCCAGGGTTCGGCAGCCGAAGCCGCGAAGCCTGGCCATGACCGCGGTGCCGATGCGCCCTGTCCCGATCACTCCGACGGTCAGGTCCCGCAGCTCTTTCCCGCGGACGTCGGGCAACCGGTAGTCGTGGACGTCACCGCGCCGGACGATGGACTTGGCGTTGCGCACCGCCATCAACATCAGCATCAGCGTGAAGTCCGCGACGCTGTCCGGCGAGTACGCGACGTTCTCGACGGAGATGCCGACGCTCTCCGCGTGCGCCACGTCGATGTGGTTGTATCCGATGCTCCTGGTGGAGATGTAGGTGACGCCGGCGCGGCTGAGCGCGGTGAGCGTGGCCTGTGTGACGCGCGTCTTGTGGCCGACGCTGATGCACCGGTTCCCGCGCGCCAGCTCGGTGGTGGCTTCAGAGACCGCTACCTCGGTGATGGTCGGCACCACGCCGAAACGAGGCGCGAGTTCGCGGAACAAGGCGGCTTCGTCCTGCTCGCATCCATAAACCGTGATTCCTGCCCTGAAGGTCATGGCCTCCAGTCAAGGAAGCACGGTGTTGCCAGCACGTATGGCGTTTTCGATACGTCCTGACAACATCGCGACGCGTTGGCTGAACGCATGATCGCGCTCAGTCTCAGGGAGATCGCCGAAGTCGTCGGCGGAACGGTCGAGGGCGACGACGCCGTGACCGTGACCGCGCCTGCTGTGCTCGACGGCCGCCGGGCCGAGCCGGGAGGGCTCTTCGTCGCCTTCGCCGGCGAGCAGGCCGACGGCCACGACTACGCCGTCCAGGCCGGCCGGGCCGGCGCGGTGGCCGTGCTCGGCTCCCGGGCCACGCCGCTGCCCACCGTCGTCGTCCCCGACGCCCGGCACGCGTTGCAGCGGCTGGCCGCGCACGTGGTGGCACGGCTGCGCGGCGGGCTCACCGTCGCGGGGGTCACCGGTTCCCAGGGCAAGACCGGCACCAAGGACCTGCTGGCGGCCGTGCTGGCGAGCGCCGCGCCGACGACCGCCACGACCGGCTCGTTCAACAACGAGCTCGGCGTGCCGCTCACCATGCTGCGCGCCGGAGCCGCCGACCGGTACCTGGTGCTGGAGATGGGAGCCCGCCACGTCGGCGACATCGCCGCGCTCACCGGCCTGGTCGCGCCCGACATCGCCGTCGTCCTCAACGTCGGCCGGGCCCACCTCGGCGAGTTCGGCTCGCGCGGGGCCATCGCGACGGCCAAGAGCGAGCTGGTGCGCGGGCTCGCTCCCGGCGGCACCGCCGTCCTCAACGCGGACGATCCGCGCGTGGCCGGAATGCGCTCGCTCACCGAGGGTCCGGTCCTGACGTTCGGCCGGAGCGAGCACGCCGACGTGCAAGTGCTCTACCTCGCCCTGGACCGGCTCGGCCGGCCGTCCTTCACCCTGCGGACCGCCGACGCCTCGGCGGTCGTCGCTCTCCCGCTCGTGGGCGCCCACCAGGCGCTCAACGCGGCGGCGGCCGCGGCGGCGGGGCTGGCGGCCGGGGTGCCGCTGGTCGCGGCCGCGTCGGCGCTGGCCACCGCGTCGCTGTCGAAGTGGCGCATGGAGCTGCGCGACCTCGCCGGCGGCGCGACTCTGCTCAACGACTCCTACAACGCCAACCCCGACTCGACCCGCGCCGCGCTCGACGCGCTGGCGGCGATCGAGGGCGGGCGCCGCATAGCCGTCCTCGGCGAGATGCTCGAACTCGGCGAGGCCAGCACGGCCGAGCACCGCGCCGTCGGACGGTACGCCGCCGCCCGCGCGGACGTGGTGGCCGTGATCGGCGAAGCCGCCCGGCCGATGGCCGACGGTGCCGGAGAGCGCGCGGTCGCTCTGGCCGACAACGACGCCGCCGTGGACTGGCTGCGCGGCCAGCTCACGGCGGGCGACGTGGTGCTGGTCAAGGCCTCCCGGGGCGCCCGCCTCGACGAGGTCGCCGCGGCGCTCGCGTAGACCGGGCGCCGCGTGGACCGGGCGCCGCGTGGGCTCAGCCGCTGCGCCGTTTCATGTAGAGGTCGAAGGCGCGGTAGACCATCGGTCGCAGCGGCAGGTCCCACTCCCCCACGTACCGCACCGCCTGGCCGCCGGTGCCGACCTTGAACTGGATCAGCCCGACGTGCGGGTCGGCGGCATCGAGGGTCGGTGTGATGCCGCGCAGGTCGTACACGTCGCAGCCGGCCGCCAGCGCGTCGCGGATCATCGCCCACTGACAGGCGTTGGAGCCGCGCACCTCGCGCTTCTCGGTGGAGGATGCGCCGTAGGTGTACCACGCGTGGGCGCCGACGCGGACCAGGATCGTGGCGGCGACCAGGTGTCCCCGGTGGCGGGCCAGATAGAGCCGGATCCGTTCTGGGTCTTCGGCTCTCATCGCCGCGAACATCGTCTCGAAGTAGCGCAGCGGCCGGGGTGTGAAGCGGTCGCGCTCGGCGGTGTGGACGTAGAGGTCGTGGAAGGCCTTCAGGTCCTCGCCGACCGTGACCTCGACGCCTTCCTTGGCCGCCTTCCTGATGTTGCGGCGCCAGAGCTGGTTCATGCCCCTGAGCACGTCGTCCTCGGTCTTGCCGGCCAGCGGGATCTCGTACGTGAACTGCGGTTGTCCGGCGCCGAAGCCGTTCTCAGGGTTCCGGGGCAGCCAGCCCGCGTCCCTGAGCTGACGGGTCACGCCGGCACCGAGCGCGTCGGGCCGCTCGCCGGTCATGGCGGTCATGGCGGTCATGGCGGTCAGCCGGGTGGTGCCCGCGTCGGCGATGCCTTCCTTGACCTGCGCCGCGTCCCAGGTGTGCGTCCGCACCGGCGGAGCGAGCCGGATCGCGAACGCGCCGCGCGCCCTGAGGTGGGCCGCCAGCGGGGCGAGCCAGTCGGCGATCTCGCCGGTCCAGTCGATGACCGGTCCCCCGGGCAGGTAGGCCAGGGTGAAGCGGTCGAGGCGCGGCACCGGGCGGTGCAGGACGAGCGCGGCCCCGACCAGCTGCCGCCCGTCGTACCAGCCGAGGGACTCGCTGCCCCACTCGGTCTTGACGCGCCCCCACGCCGGGGTCTGCAGGAAGCTGACCGAGCGCTGTGCCTGGACGAAGGCCAGGTGGTCGGCGGCGCTGATCGGCACGATGGCAAGACTCTTGCTAGGGGGCATCTGCCCAGTCAAGACGGCCGCGTGTTGCCGGCATGTACGCGGTTTTCGATATGGCGACGATATGTTCCGGCGTTCGCCGCCCAGGTGACGGCGGCGCTCGGCTGAGAGGATGGAGGCGTGGCCATCATCGACGAGTCAGTTCGCGGCACGCCTCATGCCGCGCTGAGTCACGATGTCGCCTTCTACTCCGGATACCGGCAGGCCGGGATCGCTCCGGCGGAGCATCGAGGGCTGCCCTCGCCCTACCTGACGCTGATCGTCACCATCGACGAGCCGCTGAGCGTCGCCGCGCATCCCGATCCGGAGCAGGCGCCCGGGGATTTCGGGACGCTGCTGGGCGGGCTGCACACCTCGCCGGCGACGATCGTGCACGAGGGGCGGCAGTCCGGGGTGCAGCTCATGGTGAACCCGCTGGCGGCGCGGGGGCTGCTGGGGATGCCGGCCGGAGCCGTCGCGGGCGTCGACGTGGCGGCCGATGAGGTGCTGGGGCGGGATGTGGCGGAAGTGCAGGAACGGTTGCGGGAGGCGGCGGACTGGCCCGCGCGGTTCGCGGCCGTCGACGCGTGGCTGATGCGGCGGCGGGCCCTGGTCGACGCGCGGCGCCCGGTGGCGCCGGAGGTGGAACGCGCCTGGCGGAGGCTGGTGACGTCGGGAGGAGCGGTCCCGGTGCCGGAACTGGCCGACGAGGTGGGGTGGAGCACACGGCACCTGGCGGCGCGGTTCCGCCAGGAGATCGGTCTGACGCCGAAGGCCGCGGCGCGGGTGGTGCGGTTCGATCGGGCGCGGCGGGCCTTGGCGGCGCGGGTGCGCGCGGCGCGTCCGCACGTCGCCCCCTCCCGCGGCCTGGGGCTGGCCGATCTCGCCGCCGAGCACGGCTACTTCGACCAGGCCCATCTCGACCGCGAGTTCCGGGCGCTGGCCGGATGCGCGCCGGTCGCCTGGGTGGCGGAGGAGTTCCGAAACATCCAAGCTGCGCGGCACGCCGGCGGGTGAGGCTGGGAACAGATCCCGATCCGAGGAGGCCGATCCCGATGACCGACCAGACGACGACCGACCAGACGACGCCCGACGTGACGACGACCGGCCAGGCCCCGACCGGCCAGACGACGACCGGTCAGACGCCCGCCCCGCAGGTGTGGCCCACGCTCCGGGCCCGCGACGCCCACGCGCTCATCGCGTTCCTCTCCGACGCGTTCGGCTTCGTTCCCACCGTCGTCTACGCCGAGGGCGACACCGTCAGCCACGCCGAGCTGGCCTGGCCCGAGGGCGGCGGCATCATGCTCGGCAGCGTGCGCGAGGACGCGTGGGCGCTTGAAGCCGGGTCGTTCGGCGCGTACGTGGTCACCGACAAGACCGACGAGCTCCACGCCCGGGCCAAAGCCGCCGGGGCCGAGATCATCAAGGAGCCCTTCGTCACCGACTACGGTTCGCGGGACTTCCAGGCCCGCGATCCCGAGGGGAACCGCTGGTCGTTCGGGACATACCGCGGACATCCGCTCAAGGGCGAGTAGCCAGGACCTCGGCCGCCGGCGCGAGAGGAAGCCGCACCTCGACGCGGAGACCGCCGGCGGCCCGCGACGTGAGCGTGAGGGTCCCGTCGTGGGCTCGGGTGATGCCCCGGACGATGGCCAGGCCGAGGCCGACCCCCGCGTGGTCGCTGTGGACGCGGCCGGTGCCGCGCCGGAACGGCTCGGCGAGGGTCGCGACCAGCTGGGGCGTGAGCTGCTCACCGGTGTTCTCGACGGTCAACACCACGCTGTCGGGGTCGGCATGGGTCGTCACCCACACCGTGCCGTGCTCGGACAGGTTGTGGACGATCGCGTTGTGCACGAGGTTCGTGACCACTTGCAGCAGCAGCGACGAGGAGCCGATCGTGGGCGTCACATCGCCCGAGGTCTCGATGGCGAGGCCGTGTTTCTCCGCGAGCGGGAGCAGCGTCTCCGTGGCTTCCTCGGCCAGCAGGGACAAGTCGACGGGCTCTCGGGGGAAGGACCCCTGGTCGGCGCGGCTGAGCAGGAGCAGCGCCTCGGTGAGGTCGATCGCCCGGGCGTTGACCGTGCGGAGACGTTCGTCGAGCTCGCTGCCGTCGCGCAGCGGGTCGCTGCGGGCCGCGTCGAGCAGCGCCTGCGTGATCGCCAACGGGGTGCGCAGTTCATGAGAGGCGTCGGCGGCGAACCGCTGCTGTCCCTCGACGTAGGCCTCCAGCCGCGCGAGCATGCCGTCGAAGGCGTCGGCGAGTTCCCGGAACTCGTCGCTGCGGCCCTCCATCGCGATCCGGTGGGACAGCGACCCGGTCGCGGCCACGCGGGTGGCGTCCGTGATGCGGTTCAGCGGCGCGAGCATCCGGCCGGCCAGGAACCACCCTCCCACCAGGCCCAGGACCAGAAGGAAGGCCAGCGCCCCGGCGGCGGCGGGAGCGAAGCCCCGCATCACGTCGGAGCGGCTGAGGCCACCGATGATCACCGGACCGGGGAACGCCTCCTTGATGAGGCGGGGGTCCTTGGTCGGCAGCCAGCGCAAGACGAAGACCCACGCCACGGCCACCAGGAGAAGGCCGGCGAGCATGACCAGGCCGGTATAGCTGAGCATGAGTTTGCAGCGGACGCTCCGACCCGGTGCTCTGTCCACGGCTCTATCCACGGCTCTATCCACGATCCCCTCCCCCGTGACCCTCGGTGTCGATGCGGTAGCCGACACCGGGCACCGTGGCGATGACCCAGGGCTCGCCGAGCCGCTTGCGCAGCGCCGAGACCGTGATGCGCACGGCGTTGGTGAACGGGTCGGCGTTCTCGTCCCAGGCCCGTTTCAGCAACTCCTCGGCACTGATCACCCCGCCCTCTGCGGCGATCAGGACTTCGAGCACCGCGAACTGCTTCCTGGTCAGCGCGACGTAGCGACCGTCCCGATAGACCTCGCGACGGAACGGGTCCAGGCGCAGGCCGGCGATCTCCCGCACCGGAGGCCGGCTGTGGGCGCGTCTGCGGTCCAGGGCCCGGAGCCGCAGCACCAGTTCCTGCAGCTCGAACGGCTTGGTGAGGTAATCGTCCGCCCCGAGCTCGAACCCGGACGCCTTGTCGTCGAGGCGGTCCGCCGCGGTGAGCATCAGGATCGGGATCCCGCTCCCGGAGGCGACGATGCTCTCGGCGACCTCGTCCCCGGAGGGCCCGGGGATGTCCCGGTCGAGGACGGCGATGTCGTAGGCGTTGACGCTCAGCAGCTCCAGCGCCGTGTCGCCGTCGCCGGCGATGTCCGCGGCGATCGCTTCCAGGCGCAGTCCGTCGCGGATGGCCTCCGCCATCAAGGGCTCGTCCTCAACAACCAACACGCGCATGTTCACCAGGCTACGAGCCGACGCATATCGTCGGCGTACCGAAAACTGTATGTGTGCTCTCCCCGGAGGTGTTTGTTACATGACCATCATGATCCGCCGCGCCGAACTCCCCGCCGAGGCCGGGGAAATCGCCAAACTGCTCGTGGACTACATGACCGCGGCGCTCCGGGAGCTCCACGAGACCTTCGGCATCGAGGACTCGCCGACCGACGTCTCCGGGCTGCGTGATGCGGTGCTGGAGTACGCCGATCCGTCCAAAGCCCTGTTCGTGGTGCAGGAGGAGACCGGCCGGCTGGTGGGGGCGGCGGGGCTGCGCACCCTGGAGCCGGGCGTCGTCGAGGTGAAGCGGATGTACGTGGTGCCCGAGTGCCGCGGCCTGCGCGTCGGCTCGCGGCTGCTGGACCGGCTGCTCGACGAGGCCGGGCGGATGGGTGCGGCGACCGTGCGGCTCGACACCGCCCGGTTCATGGCCGACGCGCAGCGCCTGTACCGGTCGCGCGGGTTCGCGGAGCGGACGCCCTACCCGGGGACGGAGATCCCGCCGCACCTCCAGCAGTACTGGATCTTCTTCGAGCGCCGCCTCGCGGCGACCGCGGGGCCCCGGGAGTAGCCCCGCGGATCGGATCAGGCCGGCGAGAGCACAGACTCCAGGTACGCCATCGCCTCGCCCGGCTCGTCCACGAACTGCACCAGCTCGGCCAGGGGCAGCGGCAGGAAGCCCTCAGCCTCCATGCGCCGGAACTGCTCCTTCAGTCCGTCGTAGAACCCCGCGGAGTTCAGCAGCACGACCGGCTTGGCGGTATGGCCGTGCTTCTTCAGCTCCAGGATCTCGGTCGCCTCGTCCAGCGTCCCGGTGCCGCCGACCATGATCACGACGGCGTCCGCCTGTTCCAGCAGCTGCTTCTTGCGCTCGGCCAGGTCGGCGGTGACGATCATCTCGTCGGCGACCGCGCGCGCCTTGTCCGCCAGGAACTCCACCGACACGCCGCAGAGCTTGCCTCCGGACTCGTGGACGCCGTCCGCGACGACCTTCATCAGGCCGACGTCCGATCCTCCCCAGACCAGGGTGTGGCCGCCCTTCCCGAGCCGTTCGGCGAAATCCCGAGCCGGAACGGTGTAGCGCTCGTCGAGGTCGGCGGCGGAAAGGAAGACGCAGATACGCATGGGATCACCGTACCCGCGCTCGGACACGCTGCGCGGGTAGCCTTCTGACATGGCACGCGACGAGCGCGGGGTCACCCCGCAGAGCGAGGACTTCTCCTCCTGGTACAACGAGTTGGTCACCAAGGCCCAGCTGGTCGAACGCGGCCCGGCCAAGGGCACCATGGTCATCCGACCGTACGGGTACCGGGTCTGGGAACTGCTCCAAGCCGAGCTCGACCGGCGGATCAAGGACACCGGGCACGAGAACGCGTACTTCCCGCTGTTCATCCCGGAGTCGTACCTCAAGCGCGAGGCCGAGCACGTCGAGGGCTTCTCCCCCGAGCTCGCGGTCGTCACCCACGCCGGCGGCAAGGAGCTGGAGGAGCCGCTGGTCGTGCGGCCGACGTCGGAGACGGTCATCGGGGAGATGATGGCCCGCTGGGTCTCCTCCTACCGGGACCTGCCGCTGCTGCTGAACCAGTGGGCGAACGTGGTGCGCTGGGAGCTGCGGCCGCGGATGTTCCTGCGCACGACCGAGTTCCTGTGGCAGGAGGGCCACACCGCGCACGCCGACGAGGCGGACGCGATGCGCGAGACGCTGCAGATGCTCGCCGTCTACGAGGAGGTCGCGCGGGACATCGCGGCGATCCCCGTGGTGCCCGGCGAGAAGACGCCCGGGGAGCGGTTCGCCGGCGCGGTGCGGACGTTCACCATCGAGGGCATGATGCGCGACGGCAAGGCGCTGCAGTCCGGGACGTCGCACTACCTGGGCACGAACTTCGCCGAGGCGTTCGGCATCCAGTTCTCGAACGACGCCGGGCAGCTGGAGCTGTGCCACACCACGTCCTGGGGCATGTCGACCCGGATGATCGGCGGCGTCATCATGACGCACGGCGACGACAAGGGCCTGGTGCTGCCGCCCCGGCTGGCGCCGTACCAGGTGGTGATCGTGCCGATCGCCCGCGGCGACCAGGGCGAGGCGGTGCTGGCGGCGGTCCGGGGGCTGGCCGCCCGGCTGAAGGACGCCGGGATCCGGGTCCACGTCGACGACCGCCCGCAGGTCTCGCCGGGGTTCAAGTTCAACGACTGGGAGCTGCGCGGCGTCCCGCTGCGCCTGGAGATCGGCCCCCGGGACCTGGCGGCCGGGACCGCCCTGCTGGCCCGGCGCCTCGGCCACGAGGGCAAGACGGCGATCCGCCTCGAGGACGCGCCGGAGGTGCTGAAGCAGGAGCTGGAGGACTTCCAGACGTTCCTGGTGCAGCGGGCGACGGAGTTCCGCGAGTCGCGGACCAGGACCGTGGATACGTGGCCTGAGTTCACCGACGCCGTCGCGAGCGGCTGGGCGCGGGCGCTGCACTGCGGGCGCCCGGAGTGCGAGGACGAGATCAAGGCGGAGACCGCGGCCACGCCGAGGTGCATCCCCCTGGCGGGAGCGGCGGACTCGGGGACGTGTGTGCGGTGCGATGCGCCGTCCGCTTACGGGAAGCGGGTCCTGTTCGGCCGCGCCTACTGACGCCCCCCGGTTCACGCGCCCGGATTCACGCGCCCTATGAGGAGGTGTCGACCCGCCGGAGATCGAAGCGGTGAAGGTACGAAGTGCTTGCCAGTTACACCACAGCCGCGAGCGGCTGCCGGGAATCGAACCCGGGCCTCCAGTTGGGAAGACTGAAGTATCCCTCACCTGCGCACCCGGCGGGCGCGACATCGCCAACGGTAAAGCTCTGAGGCCCTCGCCGCCAGCCGATATCGGGTCAGGGGTGGTCCAGCAGCGCCGGGCACCCGTGCGCTGAATAAGAACCCTGGTATTCGAAATGCCAGGGTTCGTTCTCGTAGCGTCGGCAGAGTCCGTACTTCCCAGCGCTGTGCTCCAGCCAGGCGGCGGCTGACGGCGGGGCCACGTCGACGGCGGTGCCGGCCACGTGGGCCGACTCGGCGGGCGGCAGGGCGTGCCGGCGTGCGGCCTCGGCCGAGCCGGTCTGGGCGACCCAGCAGTCGTAGACACGCTGCTGGTAGGCGGCCGAGCGGTAGCCGGAGTTCACGGTCAGCGCGACCCCCGCGTGCCGGCCCGCCTGCTGCGCTTCGGTGAGGGCGGCGCGGGTCGGGGCGGTCAGGCCGGAGACCGCGCGCGCGGCGTCGGCGGCGGTGCCGTGGTCGATCTGGTCACACGAGGTCTGCCCGAGAACCGGCCCGGTCGCGCGGTCGTGCAGGGCCCAGGCGGCGGCGCCGGTGGCGGCGACCGCGGCGGCGGTGGTCAGGGCGACGGCCCGGATGCGTCTCATGGAGGCAGATCACCACCCCCGCCGTGAATGTAGGGTGATCGATGTCGCTCACCTGCTGCTCACATCGGGTGTGGCAGGCTCGCGGCGGGGCCGGGCGCATCGGCCCGTCGCGGAAGTAACGGGCAAGGGGAGCTGGACCGGTGCGGGTTCTGGTGGTCGAGGACGAGGTGATGCTCGGCGACGCCATCGCCGAGGGGCTGCGGCAGGAGACGTTCGCGGTCGACGTCGTCACCGACGGCGCGGCGGCCCTGGAGCGGCTGGCGGTGAACGCCTACGACGTGGTGGTCCTGGACCGCGACCTGCCGGTGGTGCACGGCGACGAGGTGTGCCGGGCCATCGTGGACGGGGACGGCGGCGAGCGCGTGCTGATGCTCACGGTGTCCACCACGCTGGCCGAACGGGTGGACGGCCTCAGCCTGGGCGCCGACGACTACCTGGCCAAACCGTTCGCCTTCGCCGAGCTGGTGGCCCGGATCCGGGCGCTGGGGCGGCGCTCCCGCCCCGCGGTGGCCCCGGTCCTGGAGCGCGCCGGGATCCGTCTGGAGCCGCGGTATCGGCAGGTCACCCGGGACGGCCGGCACATCGTGCTGGCCCGCAACGAGTTCGCGGTGCTGGAGGAGCTGCTGCGTGCCGAGGGCGCGCCGGTGTCTGCGGAGGAGCTGCTGGAACGGGCCTGGGACGAGAACATCGACCCGTTCACGACGATCGTGCGCGTGACGATCCGGTCGTTGCGGCGCAAGCTCGGCGACCCGGCGGTGATCGAGACGCTCACCGGCGTCGGGTATGTGATCCGGTGAGCGGGGGAAGCGGCCGGCGCCCGGTTGCGGACCCGGCAGATCCGGCGGACCCGGCGGACCCGCCTCGTCTCGCGGCCCCGCCGGGCCGGCGGCCGGCTCGGGAACCAGGCGTCCGCGCCCCCAGCCTCCGTTTCCGCCTGGCCCTGGTGTTCGCCGCGCTGCTGTTCGGCCTGATGATCGTCGCCACCGCGGGCGTGACCAACCTGTTCCTCGGCTACGCCGCGTTGTCGGCGGTCTACCAGGTGCGACAGGTGTTCCTGATCGGCGGCGGCCTCTACCTGGCCGCGCTGGCCGCGGCCTCCTGGGCCGGCGGCTGGTTCGCCGCCGGGCTGGTGGTGCGGCCGCTGGAGCAGCTGGCGGACGTGATCGACACGGTCACGGGCAGCCGGATGAACGTGCGCGTCGGGCACCTGCGGGGACCGCGGGAGATCCGCCGGGTCACCGAGGGCCTGGACGCCATGCTCGACCGCCTCGACGACGCCTTCACCGGCCAGGACCGGTTCATCGCCAACGCCGCGCACGAGCTGAAGACCCCGTTGGTGATCAACCGGACGCTGGTCGAGGTGGCGATGAACCGCCCCGGCGCGCCGGACGCGGTGCTGCGCCTGGGCGAGAACCTGCTGGAGGTCGGGACCCGGCACGAGCGCCTGATCGACGCGCTGCTCATGCTGGCCCGGGCCGAGCAGGCGCCGGCCCTGCACGTGCCGGTCGACCTGGCGGAGCTGGCGGCCTCCGACGCCGCGCTGACGGTGGTGCGCGCGGAGGCGGTCCGGCGCGGCGTCCGCGTGGCGGACGACCTGGAGCCGGCCGAGACGCACGGCGATCCGGTACTGCTGGCGCACGTGGTCCGGAACCTGGTCGACAACGCGGTGCGGTACAACGTCGAGGGCGGCGTGGTGCGGGTGCGGACCGGGCCGGCGCCGGGTGGGGCGAGCCTCGTGGTGGCCAACACCGGGCCGCTGATCGCGGCGCACGAGGTGCCGATGCTTTTCGAGCCGTTCCGGCGGCTGACCGACCGGGTGGGATCGGCGCACGGGAGCGGGTTGGGGCTGTCGATCGTCCGGGCGGTGGTGCGGTCGCACGGCGGGCATCTGCAGGCGGTGCCGCGGGCGGAGGGCGGGCTGGTCGTGACGGTGACGTTGCGGGGTTGAGGCGTGGGCACGGTTCGCGCGGGCCCAGCGCTGACAGCACCGCCGGCGACGACGGCGCGGCGGCTGCCGGTCAGTGGCATCGGCCGGCGGCCCTCCGCTCACTGATCACCTTGTCGGCACCCTGGCGGTAGTCGGCGAGCGTCGCGGCGTCCGGCACGAAGCGCCACTCGCCGCCTTCGTAGACGACGCCGGCCGTGCCGGTCGTCGAGGCCTGATGCCAGGTGACGCTCACCATGGTGGTGCCGACGGGGACGGTCGAGTCGATCGTGTAGGGGACGCCCAACGCAGGGCGGCACTCGGTGTTCAGGCGGACGAAGTCGGACTGACTCAGAGCACTGCGGGCGGTGGAGGACCACAGCTGCCAGGCCTGGGCCCAGCCGCCGCCGGCCAGCAGGCCGAACTCGCGCTGCGCCACTGACACCCCCTGCCGGGACTCCGGTCGGGGTGCGGGTCCGGAGCCGACTTCGCGGGGGTGGGACTTGGTCGACCAGCTCGCCAGCAGGGCGTTGGCGGCGATCACCGCGGCGACGACCGCGAGGAGGAACCACCAGCCGCCCGCCCGGCCGCGAAGGGCGTACCACGGGTGGCTGTCATCGAGGTCGCCGGCCGGGTCGAGGCCGCTCAAGCCGTCGAGCTCTTCACTGGACGCCACGGATCGTTCCTCCCTCCCGCAGCCGAACCCACAACCCGAAGCCGAAACCGAAACCGAAACCAACCGGAACCAACCGGAACCAACCGGAACCGGGGCGGCGGGCCGGCACACGCCGCCGCCCCGGGCCGGGGCTCAGTTGGTCAGCCGGTCGGTCCCGTAGTGCAGGACCATCGACTGGTTGGCGTCCAACGTCAGGTCCGCCGTGAAGCGGAGCGAGTCGCGGATCTGGGTGAGGCTGATCGCCGAGCTGGGCTGGCCGCCCCAGCGGTAGGTGAACGTGCCGCCCGGCGGGACCTGGCGCTGGGCCAGGGTCACGTCGTGGAAGCCGAGGCGGGCGATGTAGAACGACGTCCCGTCGCCGCGCGGCACCTCGACGTAGTCCTGCTGCGGGTGGCCGTAGGCTACGGACGCGCCGTAGCCGTGGTCGTCGGAGCTCGACGCCGCGCGCCAGATCAGCACCGCGCAGTCCGTGGACAGGGTCTGGGTGCTGGTGTTGGTGAACGTGAACGTCCAGTCGCCGTACCACTCGTTGCCGGCGAAGGACACCGACTCGGACAGGCCCACGTTGCTGGTGAACGCGGTGTTCAGGGGTTCGCTCAGGATCGGGTTGGCGCCGCTGATCGGGTGGTCGACGCCGGTGGCGCAGCGTTCCAGCGGTGAGCTGTACTGGGACGGGGAGCCGGTGGGCACGGCCTGCGTGTAGGTGGCCGGGCCGGAGGAGACCGCCGTGGTGGTGTTGCTGTCGGCGACGGCGCTGCCGCCGGTGCCGACGGCCGCGATGCCGGCCGCCAGGGCGGCGGCGGCCAGCCCCGCGGCCAGCCCCCGTCCGGTGGAGATGCGTTGCATGCGGGAGTCCTTTCTCCATGCGGTAGAGCTCAGGACGGTCCCGGCCGGCATGCCGGGACCGGGGTGGTGCCGTGGCAGGGCGCCGTGCCCCTCCTCGGGAGCAGAGCGCTGACAGCCGCCCCACGTCCTCCGCCGACGCCGCCAGATGTGAGTGAGGGATGAAGGTGGCGGCGTCGTCGTAGGCCCGCACGTCACGGGGAAGCGTGAAGTGTTGTCGATCCGCGTATTCGTGGTTTGCCATGCGGATAACGGGTTGTCATGGAAGGTCTACTGCTCCCCGTCGGCGGCGTCAAGGCTTTCGAGCGGCTTGGTCTAGTCCATTAGGTCTAGACCCATGTCAGCGACGCGCGAGAAAGGGGCAGTCCAGGGGCGTGCAAGGGGCGGCCGATGTACGCGGCGCGGCCGTGGTGGTCGAGACGCCGGCCCTGCGCTTCACTCGAAACATGACCGAATCAGACATCTGGTTTCAGGACCCGTACGCCGCTTCCCGGGACGGCCGCCGGCCCGGCGGACCGCTTTTCGTCCCCGCCCTCGACGCCTGGGTCGTCGCCCGGCACGACGACGTCCGGGAGGTGCTCCGCCGCGCCGACGACTTCTCCTCGGCGAACACCCTGCCGATGGACGAGCACCTCGCTCCGGCCGTGCGCGCGGAGCTCGCCGACAGCGTCGGCGGCCGACGCGTGGTGGTGAACTCCGACGGCGCCGAGCACCGCCGCTACCGCGCGCCGCTGCTCGCGGGCCTGACTCCGGCGCGCGTCGAGGCCGCCGCCCCGTTCGTCGCCGAGCAGGCGGCCCGGCTGGTCGACGGGTTCGCCGGCTCCGGGGAGGTCGAGTTCGTGGGCGGTTTCGCGGCTCCGCTGGCCGCCGGCGTGATCGGCCACCTGATCGGCCTGGACCCCGAGGACGTCGCCCGCGCAGTCCACGGCACGGCGCAGGCCCTGGTCATGCACTTCCTCCCGGTCGGCGAGGACCGGAAGATCGCCGCCGCGCGCGACTTCGCGGCGATGCGCGCGATGTTCGACGACTTCGCACGGCGCCGGCGCGCCGAGCCCCGGGACGATCTCGGCACGTCGCTTCTCACCGCACTCGCGCCCGGCACCGGCGAACTGACCCTCGACGAGCGCCACGAAGTGGTGTCGAACCTCCAGAACCTCTTCATCGCCGGGTTCATCACCGCCACCCCGCTGCTCGGCACCATGGTTCTCAACCTCCTGCGTCATCGTGAGCAGTGGGAAGCCCTGTGCGCCGAACCGGATCTGATTCCGGGAGCGGTGGAGGAAGCCCTGCGGTACGACACCTCGATGCAGAGCGTCCGCCGCGTCACGAAGGCGCCCGTCACCCTCGCCGGCGTCGAGATCCCGGCCGGGGCGACGCTGATGGTCATGCTGGCTTCGGCGAATCACGATCCAGCCGTCCACGAGCGCGCGGACGAGTTCGACATCACCCGCGCGGGCGGCGGCCAGCTGTCCTTCGGCCACGGGCCGCACGCGTGCGTCGGCGCGCAGCTGTTCCGCGAGGAGGCCGGGGCGACGTTGCGGACGCTTACCGAACGCCTGCCCGGACTGCGCCTGCGGCCCGAGGAGCCTGGGACCATGGGCCACACCGTGATCCCCCGCGACGGCTCGCTCCAGGTGCTGAACCTGGTCTGGTAAGTAGCCTGATACAAGAAGGAGCCGGCAGGGATCGGGTCCCTGCCGGCCGATTGCCTCCCTGGCTCAAAGTGTTGTCATGGGCCGCTCACCAGATACGCGACGTTGTGACTCGGCGTCACCTGTCCGCCGTTCTCGTTGATCTGATGGTTGATCGTCCCGTCGCCGCCGAGCACCGTCGTCACCATGTCGTGGAACGCGATACCCGAACCACTCGGGGTTTCGATCGCGTGGTCCAGCACTACCGACGGATTGTCGCGGAGGTAGGCGTAGACGCCCAGACCCCACGCCTGGTGCGAGGTGACCGAGGAGCCGACCTTGTAGGAGGCGTAGCCCAGGGTTCCTCCTCCGGGCGTCCAGCTGCCCTGGTCGGGGACGTCGTAGGGCGTCTCGCTCTGGTAGAAATACGTCCGCCCGCCGTTGCCGAACCACTCGGTCTGGTACTGCTCGTAGTGCTCGACCGCCAGGCCGTACATCGTCACGTCGGCGCCGTTGACGATCAGACCGTTCGCCGCGGGGTTGGTGTTCCACCCCACGCCGTTGCTGTGGTCGGCCCGCCAGAGCCACAAGTCGTCGCCGATCACGTCGTTGCTGTTCACCACCAGGCTCTGGGTGGCCCGCGCGGCTTGGTCGCCGCCGACGCGGAAGTACACGTCCTGCAGCACGGTCGGGTTCGCGGCGTGGCTGACCCCGGACGTGGCCGGGCCGATCTGCATCAGCACGTTCGAGTTCGTCGTGTTGGCGCTGATCAGCAGTCCGGCGATGTCGATCCCATCCACGTCGGCGGTCGTGATCGCCGCGTTGCCGTTGTCCGGGACCAGGGTCGCCAGTCCCAGGCCGAGCACGACCGTGTTCGGCGCCGTGATGTTCAGCGCCGAGGCCAGGTGGTAGACGCCCGGCGTCACGATCAGGCTCTTGCCGGCCGACAGGGCGGCGTTGATCGTGGCCGACGTGTCTCCGGGTTTGACGATGGAGAACTGGCTGACCGGGATCGAGGTGCCGGCCGGGGTGCCGTTCGTCCAGTCCGGCCCCTGGGCGTTGGTGCGCAGCGCCGGGACGAACACCTGCCAGGTGCCCGCGGAGTCGATGTAGAGGAAGGGCTTCTCGCGCAGCGTGGGGGTCTGCGCGACGGTGGTGTACGGCGGGTTCGGGAACGTGGTGGACGGGGCGTTGGTGTCGCCGACGAAGACCATGTTCCAGTTCGACCCGTTCCAGCCGCCGTTCATCGCCGTGTCCTGGGTGAGGAACTGCTGCTGCGTACCCGAGCTGATCTGCCCCGACACCCGGGAGTCGCCGACGTAGCCGCCGCTGGACCAGTTGCCGCCGCTGCCGTGCGTGTTGTCGTAGAGCAGCAGCCCGCCGTGCACGTCCATCCGCCGGAACGGATCAGCCTGCGAGACCGCGTACATCGTGCTGCCGGAGCCCGGGCTGAGCGACATGTTCTCGACGTCGCGCCAGAAGTTCTGAGTGGCGTTGCCGTCGGCGGCGTGGCCCTGGACGTTGATGCCGCTGCCGGTGATGTCGACGGCGTCCGGTGAGAGTCCGAGTCCTGAGACTTGCGTGTAGTAGCCGACCGGGATGCTGACGTTGTAGGTACCCGGCGCGAAAAGCAGCGCGTTGCGTTGCGTGCCGAACTCGTTGTCCTGCTGCGTCGCGAAGACACTGTTGATCTTCGCCTGGATGGTCGCGGTGGGCATCGAGGGATCGAAGACGGTGACGTTCGGGCCGAAGTCCGGCGTCGGGATGCCGCCGCCCCCGGTGGTCGGGAGCGTCCACTGCTGGTTCGCGCTGCCCGCGCAGTCCCAGATCTGGGCCTGGGTGCCGGGCGTCGTGGACCAGTCGGTGTCGTCCAGGCACTTGCCGGACTGCGGGTTCAGCAGCGTGCCGTCCGCCTGCGGCATCCAGACCTGAGCTCCGGTGCCGTTGCAGTCGTACAGGTCGACCTTGGTGCCGTTCGCCGTCCCGCCGCCGTTGACGTCCAGGCACTTGCCGAGCACCTGCAGGGTGTGGCCGGCCGTGTCCACCGTCCAGTTCTGCGCGTCGGTGCCGTTGCAGGTGTAGACGGTGATCGGGTTGAAGTTGGCCGTGGACGCGGACTTGTCGTCCAGGCACAGCCCCTGGTAGCCGACGATCGGGCCGACGGGGTTCGCGGCGGCCCGCGCCTTCCCCGCGCTGGCGACCTGAGCCACCGCCAGCAGGCTCGCTATCAGGGCCAGGGCGCCGAGCAGCGCCAGCGGCAGCCGGGATCTGGCCAGACCGGATCGGGTGGCAGTCATCGGAGATCCTCCTTTGTTACAGAAACACTTCAGTAACAGCGTGTTCTGATGGGGCAGTGAAGCAGCGCGTTTCCAGCGCGTCAATGCTTGAATGGCTCTGAAACAAAGGGCTGTTCCAGGGGAGGGAGGAGCCGGTGACGGAGCGGATCACGGTCCGGGACATCGCCGCGGAGTCGGGGCTGTCGATCGCGACGGTCTCACGGGTGATCAACGCGCAGGGGCAGGTGTCGGAGAGCGCACGGCACCGGGTGGCCGAGGCCATCGGCCGGCTCGGCGGCACGGCGCCCGTGCCGCGCCCGCGGCTGCCGAAACCGGAGCTGCCGGTCCTGGTGCGCTGCCCCTACCGGCTGAGCGACTACTTCGGCGGCCTGGTCACGGCGGTCGCGGAGACGCTGGCGCTCTCGGGGCGGCAGGTGCTGCTGGACGTCGGCGACTCGCGGCTGCCGGCGCCGGTTCTCAGGGAACTGCCGGCGGAGCGCACCGTGGCCGGGGCGGTCCTGATCCTGCCCCCGGAACCGGTCGAGGACCTGGCGTTCCTGCAGCAGCGGCGCTTCCCGGTCGTGATCGTCGATCCGCGCAAGCCGGTGCCGCGCGGCATGGTGTCCATCGCGGCCGCGCACACGGCCGGCGCCCGCGCGATCACCGGGCACCTGATCGGGCTCGGCCACCGGCGGATCGGCGTGGTCTCCGGCCCGGCGGACTGGCTCACCGGCGCGGACCGCATGGCGGGCCATCTGGCCGCGCTGTCGGAGGCGGGGCTGCTCGGCAGCCCGGACCTGGTGCGGTACGGGGAGCCGGCGATCTTCACCGGTGTCGCGGCCGGCGGCGAGCTGCTGGACCTGCCCGAGCGGCCGACGGCGATCGTGTGTTTCAACGACAAGGTCGCGGTCGGGGTGTTCCAGGCGGCGGCGGAGCGCGGGCTGCGCGTGCCGCGCGACCTGGCGGTGACCGGGTTCGACGACAGCGAGATGAGTCTGGCCACCGCGCCGATGCTGACCACGGTGCGCCAGCCGCTGCCGGAGATGGGGCGGATCGCGGTGACGATGCTGACGCGACTGATCGAGGGGCAGGCGCTGGACGCGCTGCACATCGAGCTCGCGACGGAGCTGGTCGTACGGGGAAGTACCGGGGAGGCTCCCTAACTAACGCGTTTCATCTTTGTTCGGCTGGCCTTGCCCGGCGGGATCCTCGCGCTTTCCCCGCCGCGACCTACCTTCGCAGCCATGGACCACGTGCACGAAGACCCCCACTGCCAGTGCCCCCGCACTGCCGACTTCGACTCCACGGGGCCGGCGGCGACCGGCCGCCGGGCCTTCCTGCGCAACGCAGGGCTGCTCGGTGCCGGCGCGACGGCGCTGGCCTCCGGCGCCACCGTGTTCGGACCGGCGTCCTCCGCCGAGGCGGCCACCGCCGACGGCGGCGCGGCGAGCCCGTACGACGTCACCACGATCGACACCACGGCCCCCGGCGCCACGTGGCGCCCGGACGCCGACAGCGCGGTGTTCACGCTCGTCGTGATGCCCGACACCCAGTACCTGTTCGACGAGGACCGCATCCACCCGGCCCCGCTCGAGGCCTCGTTCCGCCACGTCCTCAGCGGTGGCGACGACAACGACAACATCGTCTTCCTCGCGCACCTCGGCGACATCACGCAGAACGGGCAGGCGCGCGAGTTCGCCGCAGTCGGCTCGGTGTTCGAGATGCTGGACCGCAAGGGCGCCGCGTACAGCGTGCTGGCCGGCAACCACGACGTCGGCTCCGGTGGCGACGACCAGCGCGGGGCGACCCCCTATCTCAGCACCTTCACGAAGGCGCGGGCCGCGAAGTCGGCGACGTTCGGCGGCGCCAGCCCCGACGGCTACAACACCTTTCACGTCTTTCGCGCCGCGGGCCGCCAGTGGCTGCTGCTGGCCCTGGACTGGCGGCTCTCCCCGGCCGGTTTCGCCTGGGCCCGCAAGGTGATCGCGGACCACCCCACGATGCCGGTCATCGTGACCACCCATGAGTTGGCGTACGCGGACGACGCGGGCCAGGCCCACCTCTCCGACTACGGCCGGCAGCTGTGGGACGGGCTGATCAAGGACAACGACCAGGTGTTCCTGACCCTGAACGGGCACTTCTGGCCTCCGGGGTCGACGACGCTGAGCAACGCCGCCGGCCACGACGTGCACGTCCACATCACCAACTACCAGGACCGGTACTACGGCGGCGCGGCGATGATCCGCGCCTACCGGTTCGACACGCGGCGCGGCACGATCGACGTGTCGACGTTCTCGCCGTGGATCCGCGCCATGGCCGAGGACCGCGTGAACGAGCTGGCCGGCCAGGAGATCGAGCTGACGTCCCCGGTGGACCGCTTCAGCGTGCCGATCGACTTCACCGAGCGCTTCTCCGGCTTCGCCCCCGTCCCGGCGCGGCCGGCGCGGCCCGCGGACAAGATGATGGTCCGCGGCACGGTCGCGTACTGGCGGTTCGACAACGGCGGCGGCGACGGCGCGGCAATCGGCGACAAGCAGGTCATCAGGGATCTGACCGGCAAGGGCAACGACCTGGTGAAGGAGGCCGCGTCCGGCACCACGGGCAACGCGCTCAGCTGGTCCGCCGAGCACCACCCGGACCAGCCCGGCCACGGCAGCCTGCGCTTCACCGGTCAGGGCGACCCGACGCGGGGCGCCTGGCTGCAGACCGTCCCGAACGCGCCGCTGAACGCCGCGACGTTCGACCACGGCTACACCTTCGAGGCTTTCTTCAAGCTGCCCGCCGACTGGGACTCCTCGCAGAACGCGTGGAGCGCCCTGCTGAGCCGCTGGGGTCTGAGCCGCGAGGCGGGCAAGTCCGGCGGCAACGTCGACCCGGACGAGCCGATCGCCACCCTGAGCTTGTCCGGCGGCCGCGAACTCCAGTGGTGCGTGTACCCGCTGAACCAGGCGGGATCGTCGACGAACTGGGGCCACGAACTGCCGCTGGACAGGTGGTGGCACGTCGCGGTGGTGAACGACGGCCGGCTGACCCGGATGTACGTGGACGGCTGCGAGCTGGTCCGGAACCCGTCGACGCCGGCGATCGGGCTGACGACGCTGAAGCACCCGTGGCTGCTCGGCGGGTACGAGTACGGCGGGTCGATCAACCAGGTGCACAACGGCTGGATCGGCGACGTGCGGATCACGGACCGGCCGCTGCGGGTCGGGGAGTTCATGAACGCGTAGGCGGACGGGAGGATCCGGCGACAGGCCGGCGGTCAGGTCCGCCCGCGCTGGCCGTCGCCGATCGCGCCCGATCGCAGAAGCCTGATGACGCCGCGGGGACGCGGTGCGGTGTCGGGGCGGGCGCACAGGACGACGGTCGTGGGCATCACGGGGCACTCCGCGTACAGGGCCGCCTTGGTGATGCGGAACCCGGCCGCACCGAGCAGCGCGGTGAGGCGGGACGTGCCGGTGCGGGGATTCGTCCGGCCGGAGCCGGCGGCGTTCAGGTCCCAGTCGGCGATGCCGGGCAGGTGGGCGAGGATCAGGTAGCCGTCGTCGGCCGTGACCCGGCGGAGCTGCGCCAGCGGCGGCTCGGGATCGGGCCAGTGGTGCGAGCTGGCGGTGCAGATCGTGAGGTCGACCGCGGCGTCGGCGACCGGCAGATGGGCCGCGTCGGCCTGCAGATAGACAGGCCGGCCCGGTCCGGCGACGGTGGTCCGGGCCGCCCGGTGCAGCATGCCCGCGGAGATGTCGACGCCGATCAGGTCGGCGCGCGGGAAGCGGGCGGCCGCGGCGCGCAGCAGGCGGCCGGTGCCGCAGCCCAGGTCGAGGACCCGGGCCGGGGCCGGATTCGCGTGTGACGCCAGGAGCAGGGTGTGATGGTGCAGCCGGGTGTAGAAGGCCTCCTGCAGGACACTGGAGTCGTAGTCGGGAGCCCAGAGATCGAAGCGCGCGGCGACCGGCGACGCGTGATGGTCGCCGCCGGGAGGCGCCGCAGCGCTGGCCGGGTCCACGGCATCCACCTTGCCCCCGTCGTTTGCCTTGTGCAAGAGCGCAGGCCCGGCGAAACCCGCATGGGGGGAGTTGAGCGGGGGGACGGCTCAGCACACTGCGATCGGGCACGGTAGAACTGGAGGTGTGAGTGCCCCCCACAACGGGTCCGGTGCCGGCACGGCACCGGGGACGCCGCCGTCCGACGCCGACCAGGTCACCGAGGCTGTGCTCACCGCCTCGCAGCTGCTGGTGGCCCTGTCGGCGCGGTCGCTGAACGAGGTCCGGGACGGCCTGACCCTGCCGCAGTTCCGTGTGCTGACGGTGCTGGCCTCGCGCGGGCCGCTCCGGCTGACCCGGCTGGCCGAGCACCTGGCCGTGAATCCCTCCACCGCGACGCGGATGGCCGAACGCCTCACCGCCGCCGGCGTGCTCGCCCGCTCCCCCAACCCGGAGAACCGCCGCGAGTCCCTGCTGTCCCTCACCGACGCCGGACGCGACGTCGTCGACCGGGTCACCGTTCGACGCCGCCACGAGATCGCCGCCATCGTGGAGCGGATGCCCGCGGGGCACCGGGAGCGGCTGGTCGAGGCCCTGAAGGCCTTCAACGCCGCCGGCATGGAGGTGACGGCTGACGGGTGACCGCACAGCGCTCGGCGATCGCATGAAGGGCTACGAGATCACCCCGGCGTGCGCCCTGTCAGTCCCTTGCGACAGCCTGTGTCAGTGCACGATGAGCCGCTTCCCCTGCTTCCGCGCCTTCCCCTGCGCTCGCTGACCGAGTTGGCGCGCTGCGCGGATGAGATCCATTCCGACCGCTGCCAGTGGATCGGCGCCGATTCGCCGCGGCCTTGCACCTGCGGGGTGCCGAGGGCGTTGCGGGCGCTGGCCGCGGCGGAGAGCGAGGATTCCTCCTGAGATCCCCTATGCCAGCGTGACCAAGTCCACGTATCCGGGGTTCCAGTAGTCCTCGAAGGCCTCGGGCAGCACCAGCACGCGCCGGGGCCGCAGCACCTCGACCGCCTCCTCGTCGTGGCTGACCATCACCACGGCGCCCGGGTACGCGCTCAGCGCCGCCAGGACCTCGCCGCGGGAGGCCGGGTCGAGGTTGTTGGTCGGCTCGTCCAGCAGCAGCACGTTGGCGCCCGAGCTGACCAGCGCGGCCAGGGCCAGGCGCGTCTTCTCGCCGCCCGAGAGCACTGCGGCCGGCTTGTCGACGTCGTCGCCGCTGAACAGGAACGAGCCCAGCAGGGAGCGGGCCTCGCCGTCGGTCAGCTGCGGCGCGGCCGCCAGCAGGTTCTCCCCCACCGTGCGGGTGCCGTCGAGAGTCTCGTGCTCCTGCGCGAAGTAGCCCAGACGCAGACCGTGGCCGGGGACGACGCGGCCGGAGTCCGGGGGCTCGACGCCGGCGAGCAGCTTCAACAGGGTCGTCTTGCCCGCGCCGTTGAGACCGAGCACGACCATCCGGCTGCCGCGCTCCACCGCGAGGTCGACGCCGGACAGCACGCGCCGCGGGCCGTAGGACTTGCCCAGGGAGACGGCGCCGAGGGGGATCCGGCCGCACGGCTGCGGCTCGGGCAGCCGGAAGCGGGCGCGTTTGTCGGCGTGCCGCACCGGTTCCAGCCCGGCCAGCATCCGGTCGGCACGCCGCGCCATGCTCCGCGCCGTGACCGCGGTCGCCGAGCGCGCCTTCATCTTCTCGGCCTGCGCGTGCAGCGCCGCCGCCTTGTGCTCGGCGTTCGCCCGCTCGCGGCGCCGCCGCCGCTCGTCGGCGTCGTTCTGCCTCAGGTACTCGACCCAGCCGGTGTTGTGCACGTCGATCGTCGCGCGCTGCGGATCCAGGTGGAACACCCGGTTCACGACGTCGGTCACGAGCCCGACGTCGTGGCTGATCAGCACCAGCGCCCCGGAATAGCCGAGCAGGAAGGAACGCAGCCACGCGACGGAGTCGGCGTCGAGGTGGTTGGTCGGCTCGTCCAGCAGCAGCGTGTCAGGGCCGGCGAACAGGATGCGCGCCAACTCGGCCCGCCGCCGCTGGCCGCCGGACAGCGTTCCGAGCCGCTGGTGCAGGGTGTGCTGCGGCAGGCCCATGCCGACGGCGACGCGCGCCGCCTCGGCCTCGGCCGGATAGCCGCCGGCGGCCTGGAACTCGGTTTCGGCCCGGCTGTAGCGGCGCATGGCGCGTTCCAGGTCGTCCGCCGACGAGGCCTCCGTCATCGCGGCCTCGCCGGCGCGCAGCGCGCGCACCGCCGCGTCCAGCCCGCGGCCGGACAGGATCCGTTCCATGACCGTCAGGTGGGGATCGGCGGCTCGTGGATCCTGCGGCAGGTAGCCGACGGACCCGGTACGGGTCACGGTGCCGTCGGCCGGTGCGCCGTCACCGGCGAGGACGCGGGTGAAGGTGGTCTTGCCGGCTCCGTTGCGGCCGACCAGGCCGACGCGGTCGCCGGGGGCGATGGTGAGGGAGATGTCGTGCAGCAGAAGGCGCGCGCCGACGCGGACGTCGACACCCTTGGCGGTGATCATGAGAGGGGACTCCGGAGGTGAAAGGGCACACGGGTGGCGTGGAAGCGGCCGTGGCTCTAAGACATCCGGGGGGTCGACATGCGGCTCACCGTAACAACGTGGGGTTTCGCCGCGCATCTGGTTTTCTGGCGCGCCGGGGCCGGGCCCGGGCCGTCCGCCTCTGACGTTCCATCAGTGTTGCGGCGGCCGGAGATCGCACCCGGCCGCCGCAGCATCCTGTTTCACATGGCGTGGTCAGTTGTGCGTCGCTGGCACCGTGATCGCGTCGATGTCCGGAGCCGAGGCGCTGGAGTCGGTGAAGGAGATGGTGTTGGTCCCGGCGGCCAGGGTCAGGGTGACGGTCTGGTCGCCGGGGGTGCTGAACGAGCCGGTGGTGCCGAACGTCACCGTCTGCGGGCTGCCGCCGTTCACGCTGATCTGGGCGTTGCGGCTCGCGGAGCCGTCGGTGAACGCGACGACGATCTGGTAGGCGCCCGCGCCGCCGTTCGCGGTGATCCCGGTGAACGTCAGGGTGCCGACCCCGGTGGACTGCTTGCCGATGTGCCCGACGCGGTCGCCGCCGGAGCAGGCGCTGCAGGCGATGACGTTGGCGGTGCCGCTGCGGATGTTGGCGGAGGACTCGGCCTCGTAGAGCGTCGGGGTGGTGGTCGTGCCGGTGACGGTGAGCGTGAAGGTGGTGCTGTGGGTGGCTGAGGGAGCGGTGCCGGTGATCGCGATCGGGTAGGTCCCGGGCGGGGTGCTGCTGCCGGTGGCGATGCTCAGGGAGGCGGAGCCGCCGGCGGTGACCGAGGCCGGGCTGAACGTCGCGGTGACGCCGTTCGGCAGGCCGGAGGCGCTCAGGGTCACGGTTTCAGCGGAACCGGCGGTGAGTGCGGTGCTGATGGTGGCGCTCGCCGCCGAGCCCGCGCCGACCGTGGCGGAGGCGGGGCCGGCCGTCAGCGAGAAGTCGTCGCCGGACGTGGGGTTCGGCAACAGGTAGAAGGGGTTCGCCGCGGTGCCGGCCAGCAGGTACCAGGACGTGGCGCCGGTGTGCAGGGCGGCGTAGTAGTAGTCGGAGTCGCAGTCCGAGAGCTTGTCGCGGGACGCGGCGACGATGCCGAGGCCGTTGTTGTGCGGCGCCGTGGTCTGCGCGAGCTGGATGGAGTTCAGGTAGCTCTGCGCCTTGGCCGCGTCGCCGCCGCCGTTGCGGACGGCCAGGGCGTCGGCGAGGTGCGCCGTTCCCTCGAACCAGACCTTGGTCTTGTCGCAGGCCCCGAAGCTGACGCCGGTGAACGATCCGTCGGTGACGGCGAGGTTGGCGACGTCCCAGTCGATCGACACCGCGTGGGTCGGGTCCTTGAACGCCAGGTAGGTCCAGGTGTTGACGTCCTCGGGCAGGAAGCCCTTGTTGAGGGTGGTGCCGTCCGGGTCGGTCCCGACCCAGTACTTCTTGCCGGTGGCGTCCCACATCGCGTCGACGAAGGATTTGGCGTGCGCGGCTCGGGTGGTCCATGCGCTGTCGCCGGTCTGCGTGGCCAGCATCGTGAACAGCGAGTAGACGTCGAGGTTGTGCTCGGTCGACTTCCACGTGAGCTTGCCGCTGGAGTCGGAGCCGCCGGAGTAGCCGCCGGGACCGTTGGTCTCGTAGGTGTTCGTCTGGATCCAGGTGGCGACGCTGGTGGCGCCGGTGAGGTACGCCGCGTCGCCGGTGCGCGCGTAGAGCTGCACCAGGGCCTGGCCGACCCACGCCATGTTGCCGACGTCGCTGGTGTCGTCGGTGGCGCTGACCTTGCTCGGCGCGGTCAGCGGCGTCGGGGCGTAGGCGGCGCGGACGCGGCCGTCGTGCTTGGCGTCGTTGGCCTGCACGTACAGCAGGGCGTTGCCGATCACCCTGGCCCGGGCTATGTCGTCGGCGGTGCCGCGGGCCAGGAGGGCGTCGACGACCAGGGCGTCGTCGTAGGTCACCGAGTCGGTGAACGCGCCCATCGCGGAGTCGGCGATGTAGCTCTGCACCAGGCGCGTGGTGCTGCCGGTGGCGTACTTGTCCATCATCTGGTCGAGGAACTGGTAGCCGTCGGCGGTGCCGGCCGGCGTGATGGACACCGGGGGCGGTGTGGCGGTGGTCGTCGCGGCGGCCGCAGCGGTCGCGATACCGGCGGCGGCCGCGAGGACGGCCGCCGCCGTGGCGGCGTGGAGGATTCTCACGCGCCCAGTGTCAAGCTGACAAAAGGTCAAGTCAAGACTCTGGTTCAGCTGACATTTGATAAAGTTAAGAAGGCTTCCCCTGGCGCGCCGGCCGACGTCGGCCTTACCCTTTGTCAATGCGATCGGCCGTCAAGCGCACCCGAGCCCGTGAGGCGATCGTGGCGATGGTCGCCGACCACGGCGCCGGCGAGGCCCTGCCCTCCGAACACGAGCTCTGCGAAGCCCTCGGAATATCCCGGCCGACGCTGCGGGCGGCGGTGGACGAACTCGTCGACGAGGGCGTGCTGATCCGCCGCGCGGGCCGCGGCACCTTCACCGGGCCGTCGAAGGTCGCCCAACCGCTGGCCCCCACCGCAGCGGTCGGCAACTCGTTCCGCGTCCCGCTTTCGGAGGGCCTGTGGGAGAGCCGGACGCTGGTCTTCGAGCGCGGCAGCGCCGGAGCGCGGCTGGCCCGGGCGCTGGGCGTCTCCCCCAGCGAGCCGCTGGTGAAGGTGGAGCGGCTGCGGATCGTCAACGGCGCGCCGCTGGCCGTGGAACGCATCCACGTCCCGGACAAGTACGTACCCGGCATCACCGGCGACGACTTCCAGAGCGGCTCGTTCTACCAGCTGCTGCACTCCCGCTACGGCATCACGATGGCGCGCGCCGCGCAGTCGATCGAGGCCACGGTGACCGACGAGCGGGAGTCGGAGTTCCTGGAGGTGCCGGCGCACAGCCCGGCGCTGCTGTTCGACGTCACGACGAAGGACATGCGGGATCGCGTCATCGAGTACACGCGCGCGGTGTATCGGGGCGACCGGTACCGGATCGACTCCGATCTCGTCTTCAGCTCGGGGTGAGGCCGTATCCGGGGTCGTAGGCGGCCGGGGGTCATGCGTGGTGCGGTCCGAGCCATGGCCGCGCGCCCGGACCGGTGGGATGGGTACCGCTGACGGCCATGACGACCGAGTACAGGCTGGTCTCGGCGGCGATGAACAAGCGGTTGCGCTTGGCGCCGCCCCAGCTGATGTTGGAGACCGCTTCGGGGATGTCCAGGCGGCCGATCAGAGTCCCGTCGGGGTCATAGCAGTGGACGCCGTCGGCCATGGCGGCGGCCCACAACCGGCCGCCGTCGTCGAAGCGGAGGTTGTCGAAGCGGGCGGCGGGCCGTGCGGAGGCCTCGGCGAAGACCTCGCCGGCGGACAGGGTGCCGTCGGCGCGGACGTCGAAGACGCGTATACACCCGCCGCGGGTGTCGGAGACGAACAGCTGCCGCTCGTCGAGCGAGAACACCAGGCCGTTGGGCGCGCCGAAGCCCTCGGCGGCCAGGTCGACCTCGCCGGTGTCGGGGTCGATGCGGTAGACGTTGTTGGCGCCGATCTCGCTCGCGGCCCGGTAGCCCTCGTAGTCGCTGGCGATGCCGAAGTCCGGGTCGGAGAACCAGATCGAGCCGTCGGACTTCACCGCGGCGTCGTTCGGGCTGTTCAGGCGCCGGCCGCGCCAGCGGTCGGCGAGGACGGTCACGGTGCCGTCGTGCTCGGTGCGGGTGACCCGGCGGTTGCCCTGCTCGCAGGTGATCAGCCGGCCTTCGCGGTCGAGGGTGTTGCCGTTGGTGTGGCCGGCGGCGCGGCGGAACACCGAGACCGCGCCGGTCTCCTCGTCCCAGCGCAGCATCCGGTCGTTGGGGATGTCGCTCCAGATCAGCTGGCGCCAGGCGGGGACGTAGAGCGGTCCTTCGGCCCAGCGGCAGCCGGTGTACAGGACTTCCAGGTCGGCGTCGCCGTTCATGCAGCGGCCGGTCCTGAAACGGTCGTCGAAGGCTTCGTACAGTGCGCGGCGCTCGCCGGTCATGGCATCTCCCCTACCGAGTGTACCGAATGCTGTCTTGCCTGGAGCCTAGAGCTCCGAATGGGGTATGGTCAAAGTCAGAGATTTCCGAAGGAGAGATATGGACCACGTCGACCGGCTCCTGCTGGCGCAGCTCCAGCGGGACGCCACGCAGTCCTACGCCGTGCTCGGCCAGGCCGTGGGCCTGTCCGCCGGGGCGGCGCACGAGCGGGTCAAGAAGCTGCGCGAGCGCGGTGTGATCCGGCGCACGGCGGCTGAAGTGGACCCGGCCGCGGTGGGCGGCGGCGTGCTGGCGTTCGTGACCGTCGACTCGACGTCGTGGATGGGCGAGTCCAGCGAGGCGTTCGCGGCGATCCCGGAGGTGCTGGAGGCGCACGTCATCGCGGGCAGCGCATCGCTGCTGGTGAAGGTGCGTACCGCGACCACCGAGCAGTTGCAGGACGTGCTGCGGCGGATCTACGGCGTCGCCGGGGTGAGCGGGACGCAGGCCACTGTGGTGCTGGAGACGTTCTTCGAGCGGCAGGTGTCACCCCTGCTTGTGGACGGGGATCCACCTCTGTAGCGAATTTGAGTCATCCGACGGAAGTAGATCACCGGCTTTCAGCGTTGAATAGCCCCGTGAACACTCCCCAGCCGATCACCGGCGAACTGACCACCGCAGCGGTCTTCCTCACCCTGACCGTCGAGGACGGCGGAGAGGACACCGTACGGGGGCTGCTGGCCGATCTGTCCGGCCTGGTGCGCTCGGTGAGCTTCCGGGTGCCGGGGCCGGATCTGATGGCGGTGACCGGGATCGGCGCCGCGGCCTGGGACCGGCTGTTCGGCGGCTCAGGCCGCGCCCGGCCGCCGCATCTGCACCCGTTCGTCCCCCTGCGCGGGCCGCGCCACCACGCGCCGGCCACGCCGGGCGATCTGCTGCTCCACCTCCGGGCGACCGACTTCGGTCCCTGCTGGGAGCTGGCCCGGCTGATCACGGGCCGGCTGGAGGGCGCCGTCCGGATCGTCGACGAGGTCCACGGCTTCGGCTACTTCGACCGGCGGGACCTGCTCGGCTTCGTCGACGGCACCGAGAACCCCAGCGGCGAGCAGGCCGTCGCGGCCGCCCTGGACGAGGACGGCGGCAGCTACGTCATCGTGCAGAAGTACCTGCACGACATGGCCGCGTGGAACCGGCTGTCCACGGAGCAGCAGGAGCGCGTCATAGGCCGCACCAAGCTGGACGACGTCGAGCTCTCCGACGCCGAGCAGGCCCCGGACTCGCACGTCGCCCTGAACCAGGTCGCCGGCCCGGACGGCACCCAGCGGCAGATCCTGCGGATGAACATGCCCTTCGGTAGGCTGGCGGACGGCGAGTCCGGGACTTACTTCATCGGGTACGCCTCCGACCCGGCGGTGACCGAGCAGATGCTGCGCAACATGTTCCTCGGATCGCCGCCCGGGAACACGGACCGCATCCTCGACTACTCCACGGCCGTCACCGGCGGCCTGTTCTACGTGCCGCCGGCTTCCTTTCTGGACGCCGCGGACTCCCGCGAAACGATCACCGCCGCCGACGGCTCCCTGGGCATCGGCGGCCTGAAGAGGAGCACTGCGTGAACAACCTGCACCGTTCTCTGGCCCCGGTCTCCGACGCCGCGTGGCGCCAGATCGAGGAGGAGGCCCGCCGCACCTTCACCGGATCGATAGCCGGCCGCCGGGTCGTGGACGTCGCCGACCCCGCCGGGCTCGAGGCCGCCGCGGTCGGCACCGGCCACACCCGGCAGCTGCCCGACCCCGGCGACGGCGTCCAGGCCCGGGCCCGGGAGACGCGGCCGTACATCGAACTGCGGGTGCCGTTCACCCTCCGCCGCGACCAGATCGACGACGTCGAGCGCGGCGCCGCCGACGCCGACTGGCAGCCCGTCAAGGACGCCGCGACGAAGATCGCACTGGCCGAGGACCGCATCGTGTTCGAGGGCAACGCGCCCACCGGCGTCGTGGGCGTCCGGACCCTGGCCTCCAACCCGCAGCTGGAACTCCCGGACGACCCCCGGAAGTACCCGGACGTCGTCAGCCGGGCGCTGACCTCCCTGCGGCTGGCCGGCGTCGAAGGCCCCTACGCGCTGCTGCTGAGCGCCGAGGCCTTCACCGCTGTCCGCGAGAGCGTCGACCACGGCTACCCGGTCTCCACCCATCTCGCGAATCTGCTGGAAGGCGAGATCCTGTGGGCGCCGGCCCTGGAAGGCGCGCTGCTGGTATCGACCCGCGGCGGCGACTACACACTGCACCTCGGCCAGGACCTGTCGATCGGCTACCTGTCGCATGACGCTGACACGGTCGACCTGTACCTTCAGGAATCGCTGACGTTCCTGGCCGCGACGGCCGAGGCGGCGGTGTCCTTCCGCCCTGCTGGGACGTCGAGCTGACGGCCTACTATCAGGCACGTGGGGCACTGCCCCGCGCCGGACTCGCCGACTGACGCCGAACCACCCCTGCGAGGTGATCATGGCACCGCTGACCGCCGACGGGGCTTTCCGGGACCTGTTCCACCGGAATCCCGCGAACCCCATCCTGACCTCCGACGACTGGCCCTACCGAGTCAACACCGTGTTCAACCCCGGAGCCGCCGTCCAGGACGGGGAGACCGTGCTGCTGTGCCGGGTGGAGGACCGGCGCGGCATGTCGCACCTGACGGTGGCGCGCTCACCGGACGGCGTGCACGGCTGGCGCGTCGACCCCAAGCCGCTGCTGGCCGAGGATCCGGGCGACGCGACGAGCATGTGGGGCGTCGAGGACGGCCGGGTCACGTGGGTGGCGGAGCTCGGCTGCTATGTGATCGCCTACACGGCGTACGGGCCGTCAGGCCCCTGTGTCGCCCTGGCCACCACCGAGGACTTCCTGTCGGTGGCCAAGCTGGGCGCGGTGATGCCGCCGGAGGACAAGGACGCGGCCCTGCTGCCACGCCGGGTGAACGGCGAGTTCGTGCTCTACCACCGGCCGATCTCCAGCCGCGACAGCTCGCGTCCGGCGGTGTGGCTGTCCCGCTCCCGCGACCTGCGCCACTGGACGGCCCCCGAGCCGGTGCTGGCCGGCCGGCAGGGGCCGTGGTGGGACGCGGTCCGCGTCGGCATCGGCCCGGCGCCGCTGGAGACCGAGCACGGCTGGCTCGGGGTGTACCACGGCGTGAAGCAGATGCCGGCCGGACCGATCTACCGGGTCGGGCTGGTCATGTTCGACCTCGACGAACCCGCGCGTGTGATCCGGCGGACCCCCGGCTGGGTCATGGGACCGGCGGCGGAGTACGAGACGCGCGGCGACGTGCCGAACGTGGTCTTCCCGACCGGGATGCTGCACGACGAGGAGACCGGGTCGCTGCGGCTGTACTACGGCGGCGGGGACTCGGTGATCGCGGTGGCGACGGCCTCGCTGAACGAGGTCGTGGACTACCTGATGCAGTACGGCTGAGCCGAGGAGTCACGCCCCGCAGTAACCGGCTGGGGCCGAGTGGCCGCAGAAGGTGATGTCGGTCTTGCCTTGGGTGAAGTCGACGGTATCGGTGTCCTTGGCGAAGGTGATGTGGACCGGGCCCAGGGAGAGGTTGTCGCCTGCGGGGAAATCGGACTTGGTGACAACGCCGTCGGCGGCGGTCCCGGTGGCGGAGGTGAGGTGGCCTTCGGCTGTGAACATGTCGTTGAATCCACCCTTTTGATTGCGGATCTTGACGGTGAAGGTGCCGTCGGAGGCGATGGTGATGCCGCCGAAGTGGGCGACCCAGTCGCCGGGAAGGACGCCGAGGGCGAGGGCCGTGGGGGTCGGTGTCGGCGACGGCGTGGCAGATGTCCTGCCCGAGGAGACGAGGCTCGCGCTCTTCGCCGGGACGGGAGGATGCGCCGCCGGCTTGGTGGACGTCGCGAACACCACAGCGGTGGTGATGCCGGCGGTCGCTGTGACCGCCGCCGTGGCGACGGCCGCGGTCTTGGCGGCGCCGAGTTTGGCGGAGGCGTGGCGCAGAAGGTGGCCGGGCCTGGGATAAGGGCTCTGCGGCGCGCTGGGGAAGCCGGGGTTCGGAACCGGTCCGGGTGTCGGGGAGGGCACCGCACCCGGCGCCGGACCCATCGGCGCCGGACCCATCGTCGGAGGCGGCACCGGCCCCGGAACCGGCAGCACCGGCCCGGCCAGTCCCGGCACCAGCGACAGCAGCACCCCGGCGGCGGCCATCCCTGCGAGCGCGCCGGCCAGCACCTGCCAGCCGCGGGCTTCCCAGCCCGGGCCGTAGCCGGCCACCGCGGCGCGTTCGAGTTCCTCGGCGAAGGCACGGGCCTCCGCGGGGCGGGTGGCGGGATCCTTCGCCAGGCCGCGGATGATCAGGTCGCGGACCGGCTCCGGGGCGAGTTCCACCGGGATCCGGGTCGCGCGGTGGGCGTCGGCCCAGCTGTCCAGGCCCGAGGAGGCCAGGTCCACCGGTCGCGTGCCCGTCACGCATTCGAAGAACACCGCGGTGGCGGCGTACACATCGGCCGACGTCGACGGCGGCGCGCCCGTGAACTGCTCAGGGGCCATGTACGGCGGCGTCCCCACGATCTCCGCCGACCGGTCCCCGGCGCGCGCCGCGATCCCGAAGTCGGCCAGCACCGAAGCACCCTCCGGGCGCACCAGCACGTTCTCCGGCTTGTAGTCGCGGTGGACGACGCCGACCTGATGCGCGGCGCCGAGACCGAGCAGCGATCCCTTCAGGATGCCGAGCGCGGCCTCCGGCGGCATCGCCGCGCCGTCGACGTTCTGCAGCAGCCGGCGCAGCGACGTCCCGGGCACGTACTCCATGACGATCGCGGCACCGGGCGCCTGCCCCGACTCCAGGTAGTCGTAGAGCCGGACCGTGTAAGGGGACTGCAAATCGATGAGCATCCGCGCCTCTTGGCGGAACTCCTCACGGAACCGCTCGTCGCGAACGAGCCTGGCCGCCAGGTACTTCACCGCCACGGGCGCCCCGTCGGCGAGCCGCCTGGCGAGGACGACGCGCCCGAAGCCGCCCCGCCCGAGCTCTTCGACGTGCTCGTATCCCGGCACCTGCCAGTCCGGACCCTGATCCACTGTCATCCGCCCCCGATCCCGATCATGCTGCGGGGAACAGTAGCAGGGACGAAGAACTGGACCGAGTTCACGACGCAGGCCGAGGCGATCGCGCGGACCGCCGGGCCGGACGGCCCCGGTGCCCGGCCGGCGCGGGCTGGCCGTGGCCGACGTCGACCCGCACGACGCCGCTTCCGACATCGACACCGCGGTGCGGCTGGCCCGGCCCTGGCGGCGGACGGCGCGAGGCGGGCTCTACGCGCCGCACGCCGCCGGGGACGATCCGCGCAGTCGCAGACGCGACGCGTTCTGACGACGGCCGGCGTTTCCGGATCGCTCAGGACCGGACGGCCGCGACCCGGTCCTGGACCGGCGCCGTCATGCCGCGTCGTTCGACCAGCGTCCACAACGTCGTGGTCGCGACATACAGACCGCTGGCCAGCGGAAGGACCATGGCGGCCAGGACGCTGCCGTAGGG
Organism: Catenulispora subtropica; assembly: GCF_039531675.1. Lineage (NCBI taxonomy): Bacteria > Bacillati > Actinomycetota > Actinomycetes > Catenulisporales > Catenulisporaceae > Catenulispora > Catenulispora subtropica. Next base: position 66,116 of record NZ_BAAAQM010000030.1, on the reverse strand, counting down.
CAGGAACCGCATCAGCCCGGCCACCCCGGTCGCGGGCACCGTGGCGTCGGCCGCCACGGTCTGCCGCATGCGCCGCGAGGACCACGTCGCGAGCCCGGCGAGGACGACGAGCAGCACGCCGAAGACGACGAGGTGCCCGGGCTGCACAGCGCCCCGGAACGCGGCGGACAGGTGTGAGCCCAGACCCACGCCGAACAGCCGGTCGTCAAGCAGCGCATTGTGATGACCGCCGACGGTCGGCGACACGAAGAGCCGGTAGACCACGATGAACACCGGGATCTGAAGCAGGCCGTGCAGCATGCCGGCAGCCGGCTTCACACCGTTGGCCCGGTAGAGCTCAAGCGTCTCCCGCTGGACGCGCAGCGGGTCGTTCCCGTGCTTGCGCTGGATCTTGGCCACGGCCGGTGCCAGCGCGGCGCGCGCCTGCTGCGACGCCAGCTGGGCCCGCATCTGCGCCCGGTTGAGCGGGTGCAGGCACAGCCGGACGGCGGCGGTGAAAGCGATGATCGCCGCCGCCGGCCCGGCGCCGCCGAGCACCGGGACGAGCATCGCGGACAAAGCGGTGACCACGTGATAGGCGGCGAGGATGGCAGGGGTGAGGAAAGACATGGCGAACCCTTCGGAGCATCTGACGGACGGACCGAGATGGACCGCTCACCGGAATCAGCCGGTCAGACGGTCGCGGGGTACGCCCCAGGTGCTCGAGGCCGGGGTCTGCCGGCGGCGTCGGGATCGCGCAGCGGCAGGAACGCCGTGTCACGCAGGGAAGAACGGGCAGCGGCGTCGGCGTGGGCCGCCTGTGCGGTCCCGGCGATCAGCACCGAGACGACGCAGAACCACAGTGCGGCGCTCAGCAGCGCCACCGCCGAAGCCGACGCGACCAGCACAGCGCTCTGCTGCCCGGCGAACACCGCGACGAGCATCGCGAACGCGGCGAAGATACCCGCCGCATTGGAGGCTCGTAGCGTCATGGCGTCAGGGTACAACCGGCGCTCGCGCTATGTCGCGTGACTTGTCCCGAGGCATAGGCGCCGCTGAGGGCGGCCGCGCGCTCCGGCCCGGCGAGCGCTCCTTGCGGCACACGCTCGCGGCGCGCGGCCGGTAACCATCTGCTCCGGGGCCCCTGGCGCCGCCGACGAACGTCCTGCCGAACCGCTGACCGTGGACGCCACGCGTTTGACTTCCAGCGGATTCAGGCCGCGTGCGCGACCCGTCCGGCCAGGTGGCGGAACGCCCGTCCGCTGGCGGTGTCCGGCTCCGGAGTCATGAACACCACCTGCTGGTCATCGTCCGGCACAGCGAGCACCGAGCAGCCCACCCGCAACGGGCCGAGCTCTTCGTGGACCAGCGTCTTGGTCCGGTATCCGGCAGCGCGCACCGGGTTTGCGGCCCAGACCGCGGCGAACTCCTCACTGCCGGCGCGCAGCTCAGCCAGCAGCGCGGCCAGTTCCCCGTCGCCGGGGTAGCGGTCCGCGGAGGCCCGGAGCCGTCCCACAGCGATCTCGCCGAACTCCTCGTGTCCGGCCGTCAGGACTTCGTCGCGGTCCAGAAAGCGTCGGCGGGCCAGGTTGGGGCGGCTACGGAGGCCGCCGAGCAGCGCGTCGGCCAGCGGGTTGAAGGCCAGGACGGTGTAGTCGGCGGCGGTCACGACGGCCGCGGTGTCCGGCATCCGGTCCAGCAGGTGACGGACATGGGGCCGGACGCGCCGGGGCACTCCGGCCGGCGCCCGCGGTACCACGTCCGCGAGCCGGAACAGGTGCGCGCGCTCGGCCGGATCCAGGTTGAGCGCACCGGCCAGCGCCTCAAGGATGCGCGGCGACGGCTTCGGGCCGCGTGCCTGCTCCAGGCGGACGTAGTAGTCGACCGACATCGAGGCCAGCTCAGCGACCTCCTCGCGACGCAGCCCCGGGGTGCGCCGCGCGGTCCCGGTGGCGGCCGCCGCCACCGGAACGCCGGCCTCGTCCGGCTGCCGGGCTTCACGCCGGTCGCGCAGGAATCGCGCCAGTTCGGCTCGGGCCATGACGGTCACCTCCGCGATGTCGAGGTCAGAGTGCCTGGTATCGATTATCCCTGGTTGTCCCACCGGGGTCAGGGCGACCGTGGACGCATGGACAAGTCAACCGCTTTGGTCACCGGTGCGAACAAGGGCATCGGCAAGGAGATCGCCCGCCAGTTGGCCGCTGCCGGGCACACCGTCTACCTGGGCTCCCGCGACCCGCGGCGCGGCCGCGCCGCCGTCGAGGAGATCGGCGGCGACACCCGCCTGCTCCAGCTGGACGTCACCGACGCCGCCAGCGTCGCGGCGGCCGTCGAGCGGGTCGCGGCCCTGGACATCCTGGTCAACAACGCGGGCGTCTCCGGCGGCCCACGCCCGCCGCAGGAGGAGGACCTCGACACCTTCCGCCGCGTCTTCGAGACGAACGTGTTCGGGGTGGTCGCGGTGACGAACGCGTTCCTGCCGCTGCTGCGCCGCTCCGCGCATCCCCGCATCGTGAACATCTCCAGCGGCACCGGCTCCCTCGGCAGCTCCACCAGCCCGCAGTACCCGAAGAGCGGCGCCTACGCCAGCTACCGCACCTCCAAGACCGCCCTCAATGCCCTGACAGTGTTCTACGCCCAGTCCCTGGCCGCGGACGACATCCTGGTGAACGCCCTCGCCCCGGGCCTGCGCCGCACCGACCTCAACCCCGGCGCCCGCGCCGCGGACGGCGATCCCGCCGAGGCCGCGACCGGCGCGCTGCGGTTGGCGATGCTGCCGGACGACGGTCCGAGCGGGGAGTTCCATTCGTGGGATGGGACGCCCGTGCCGTGGTAGCGGGCTGATGACGCCCCTCACTCGTCAGACGCCGAGTGAGGGGATCCCGCGATGAGAAGCTGTCAGGACCCTGAGTCACCACGCTCCATGGCCGCCGCCCGCGACGCCCGCCGCGCGAACACCCGCTCCCGCACCTCCGCCATCTGACGCAACGCCTCCTTCCGGTCCCGCTTGGACAAGCGGTCCAGATAGATCCCGCCCAGCAGGTGGTCGGTCTCATGCTGCAGGCAGCGGGCGAAGTACCCGGTGCCCTCGATGGTGAGCGGGCGGCCGGCCTGGTCGAAACCGTGGACGACCGCGCGGTCGGTGCGGGGGACCATCATCCTGGCGCCGGGCACGGACAGGCAGCCCTCCATCTCGTCGAGAAGGCGGCGCTCCTGCGGGCGGGGTTCCTCCAGCGTGGGGTTCACGACGTGGCCCACATGGCGGCCGCCCTCACCGTCCAGGCAGTCGTAGACGAACAGCCGGAGGTCGACGCCGACCTGGTTGGCGGCCAGGCCGGCGCCTTCGGCGATGTGCATCGTCAGGAACATGTCGTCGATCAGCGTGGCCAGTTCCGGGGTGCCGAACTCGGTCACCTCGCGGCAGGGACGGCTGAGCACCTCCTCGCCGACTTCCGTGATCCGGCGCGGCGACCCGCGGTGGGCCTCCGGCGGCAGCGTCGGGTAGGTGGCGACGGGCTGGCCTTGTACGCGTACGAGCATCTTGATCGTCCCTCCAGGGTGGCGTACCCAGCCTTCCAAACTCTTCTGCCGAGAGCCAAAAGGATGCCGCGCCGCCGGAGAGCTCCCCTAGGCTCGGCGACCGTGTATCCGTACGCCCCACCGCAGCAGCCTCCGATGCCCATGCCGCCGCCCATCCCGCAGAAGGTCAAGCCCGAGGTCCTGGTATTCGTGACCGTCTGGCGCCTGGCCGTGGCCACGAGCGCCTTCGTCGGCCTGGGCCTGTATCTGCGGCATGACGAGGCCATCAAGTTCTTCACGCAGCAGAGCAACCTGCTCGTGGGCGTGTGCTTCACCGCCCTCGCCCTCTACCCGCTGTTCGTCGGCGGACGGCGGCACGAGCCGGTGGTCGGCTGGGCCCGCGGCGCGGTGACCGTCTACATCATCGTCACCGGCTTCGTCTTCGCGACGATGATGAGCGGCGACTACAGCCGCACCGAGGACTTGCTCTCGCACCTGGTGACACCGGTCCTGGTCACGGTGGACTGGCTGGTCGTGGGCCGCGACCAGGCGACGCTGCGCTGGTGGACTCCGCTGGCATGGCTGGCGTTCCCGATCGGATACCTGGTCTTCTACGTCACCGGCGGCAAGCTCGGTCCGCACGAGTACCTGTACGAGTTCCTCGACCCGGACCGGGGCGACTTCCTCGGGACGATCGCCGGGTTCCTCGTCGGCTTCGCAGTACTCGGATACCTGCTGCTCGGCTACGGGAGGATGAAGGCCGCGACGGCCCACTCGGCGGCCCCGCCGATGCCGACACCGATGCCAATGCCAATGCCGACATCGATGCCGATGCCGATGCCGCCAACGCCAACGCCAACGCCGCCGATGCCGACGCAGCACCCACCGCACCGATGCCCGCCCCAACGTGGTGGTCCTGACACCACCACAAACGCTGTCTCTCCACTCTTCGCCTCCCTCCCCGAAGCTTGACTCATCACCAAGTGAGAAACCGGAGACAGCAATGAACATCGGCCACACCACCGCGGACACCGTCATCGCCGCCGCCCGCCGCCGCGCCGAGGAGGCCGGCGTCAAGGCCGCGTTCGCGGTCGTCGACACCGGCGGCAACCTCGTCGCCTTCAGCCGCATGGACGGAGCCCCGCTGATCACGATCGACACCGCCGTCGGCAAGGCGCACACCGCGGTCAGCGTCGGCCTCGACACCATCCACCTCACCGCGGCCATCCAGCCCGGCGCCCCGTTGTTCGGCACCGGCCTGACCCTCGCGGGGACACGGTCGTTCGTCCCCTACGGCGGCGGGGTGCTCATCCGCTCCGGCGACGCCGTGATCGGTGCGCTCGGCGTGTCCGGCGCCCCGGCCTCGGAGGACGACCACGCGATCGGCGCCGCGGCGATCGACACCGCGGTGGTCGCCGCCTGAGCCCTTGCGACACCCGGGCGCCGGTCACTTCCCGGCCGGCGCCGCCTGCACCCCCGTCAGGTGCGCGTACACGACGACGTTCCCCGAGTACCGTTTGTGGTGCTTGTCGAACCCCGCCCCGCACGTGATCAGCCGCAGCTCGGCCCGCTTGGCCGCCCCGTAGACCTTGTCGTCGGGAAAGGCGCGGGCGTCATAGGCCTCGACCGCGTCGACCGTGAACACCGCGCTCTGCCCGTCGGCCCGATCGACGTCCACCGCGTCACCCCGCTTGAGCGCCCCGAGGCTGTAGAACACCGCCGGACCCCGCCGTGTGTCGACGTGCCCCGCGATCACCGCGGTCCCCACCACACCGGGCGGCGTGCCGCCGCTGTACCAGCCCGCCAGGTTGCGGTCCTCCTCCGGCGGCGCCGCCAGGTGCCGTCCGGCCTCCAACCCCAGCCCGGTCAACGGGGCGTTGACGTTGATCGCCGGGATCCGGACCCGGGTCGGCGTGGCGGGTGCGAGCATCGGCTGATCGAGCGGGGCGTCCTGCGAGGCGTCCACCGGGGCGGGTACCGGCACCGGCATCTGGAACGCCTGTGCGGCGGTCGGCTGCGGCGGCGGCTTCGGCGTGTGCAGCCCGTCGGCGATCAGCACGATCCCGGCGCACAACCCCAGCGACACCAGCGAAGCCTTCACCACACCCTGCGCCGACATCCCGCGACCCGGCTGCTTGTCCTCACCCTCCACAGCACTCACCCTCCACGGCGGCCTCCATGCGCTCTGCTCAGAAGAACGGGAGGCCGCCCCGCGTTCTCTCCGCGTGTCACGAGGCTGACGATTGCCGTTTATCGGATAACTCATACCTGCGGAGTGAAGTGGTCCCACCCATACGGCCCACCCCGCACCGCACGCGGCGGCGTCATCTAAGCCCCAGGCCACAGACCCGGTTCCGGACCGTCGCCGTCCCCACCGATCCGGCCGCCGAACGGGTGAGACACACGTGTTTCCCGCCGCCGTTTCCGTCACTAGCCTCGATGACATGATCGACATGACCAGGGCCCTGGCCGACACCCCGGGTGCGGCCGACCGCGTGTTCCTCAACAGCGCCGGCTCCTCGCTGCCGCCGACGCCGGTCCTCGACGAGGTCGTCGGCCACCTGCGCCGCGAGGCGGCGATCGGCGGCTACGAGGCGGCCGGCGAACGCGCCGACGACCTCGAGGCCGGATACGGCGTGTTCGCCGAACTGCTCGGCTGCCGCCCCGACCAGATCGCCTTCACCGACAGCGCCACCCGCTCCTGGTTCGCCGCGTTCGACGCGGTGCCGCTGACCGCGGGCGACCGCGTCCTGGTCGGCGAGGTCGAATACGCGGGCAACGCGATCCCCCTGCTGATGCGGGCCGAGGCGGTCGGCGCCACGGTCGAGGTGGTGCCCTCCGACGCCGACGGCACCTTCTCCGCCGACGCCCTGGACGCGATGCTCGACGAGCGCGTGAAACTGGTCTCGGTGGTGCACGTCCCCACCAACGGCGGCGTGGTCGCCGACGTCCGCCGCATCAGCGACGCGGCCCACGCGGCCGGCGCCCTGGTCCTGCTCGACGCCTGCCAGGCGGTCGGGCAGCTGGCCGTCGACGCCGGGGCCCTGGACGTCGACATCCTCACCGGAACCGGCCGCAAGTGGCTCCGCGGCCCCCGCGGCACCGGCTTCCTCGCAGTGCGCGACCGCGCCGCCGCCGTCCTGAAGCCGAAGGCGGCCGACCTGCACGGCGCCACCTGGACCGGCACCGAGACCTACGAGCTCCGCACCGACGCCCGGGTCTACGAACTCTGGGAGTGCGACATCGCCTCCCGCCTCGGACTGATCACCGCCGCCCGTTATCTGCTGGATCTCGGGCAGGAGGCGGTCGAGGAGACGGTGACCGCGCGCGCCGCCCACCTGCGCGCCGGCCTGTCCGAAATCCCCGGCGTCACCCTCCACGACCTCGGCGCCCGCAAGTCCGGCCTGGTCACCTTCTCGGTCGCCGACCGCTCCGCCGAGGAGGTCAAGGCGGGGCTGGCCGCACAGGACGTCGCGGTCAGCGTATCCGCGCGCTCGTCCACGTACCTCGACATGTCCCGGCGCGGGCTCACCCAGATCGTGCGGGCGTCGCCGCACTACTTCGTGACCGAGAAGCAGCTCGACAAGGCGGTGGCGGAGGTGGCCCTGCTCGCCCGGTGACAAGGGGCACTCGATCTTCTCGAACGTATGTTCTATGGTGGGTCGGGTGAGATGGTCCGGACAGTTGATCGACGGCGACGGCGGCGGTGACAGAGGCGGGGACAGAGGCGGGGACCGCGACGGTGACAGCGACGCCGGCGCCGTGCAGCCCGGCCTGTTCGCGCCTTCCGACGTCGTCGTGCGCACCTTCGACACACCGGGCTTCCGGGACGCGACGTTCTACGAGGTACGCGCGAAGTCGGTGCTGAACAAGGTGCCGGGAGCCTCGCCGATGTTCGGGTGGACGATCAACCCCTACCGCGGCTGCGGCCACCGCTGCGTGTACTGCTTCGCACGCAAGACCCACACCTACCTGGACTTCGACGCCGGACTGGACTTCGACACCCGCATCGTCGTCAAGGTGAACACCCCGGAGGTGCTGCGCCGGGAGCTGGCGCGGCCGTCATGGCGGCGGGAACCGGTGGCGATGGGCACCAACGTGGACTGTTACCAGCGGGCCGAGGGCCGCTACCGGCTGATGCCGGGGATCATCGGGGCGCTGGCCGAGAGCGGGACGCCGTTCTCGATCCTGACCAAGGGCACGCTGATGCTCCGCGACCTGCCGCTGCTGAAGGCGGCGGCGCAGGACGTGCCGGTCCAGCTCGCGATGTCGATCGGCTCGCTCGGCGAGAGCGTGTGGCGCACCGTCGAGGCGGGGACGCCGAGCCCGGCGCGGCGGCTGGACGCGGTGCGGACGCTGGCCGACTCCGGACTGGGCTGCTCGGTGCTGATGGCGCCGATCCTGCCGTTCCTCACCGACTCCCCCGAACAGCTGCGGGCGACCGTGGAGGCGATCGCGCAGGCCGGCGCACGGTCCGTGACGCCGATCGTGCTGCACCTACGCTCCGGCGCGCGCGAGTGGTACTACGAGTGGCTCCAGGCGACGTATCCCCACCTTGTCCCCCGCTATCGGGCTCTCTATCGCGAGGGCTCCTATGCGCCGTCGTGGTATCAGGATCGTGTCACGGCGGCGGTGCGCGAGTACGCCAAGGCGTATGGACTGGTCCGCCCTCCGAGGCCCGTGGCTCAGGAAGCCTCCACACAGGAAGCCTCCACACAGGAAACGGGTGGCTTCCGGATGACTCGAACCGAGAACACAGCGCGGGCGGCCGAAGTCCAACCCGCGCTGTGGGATGACGTGGAACTCCCGCTGCCCCCTACGACAGCTCCGGAGCGATGATCCCGCCCACCGTCGCGCACCAGGTGTCGGTGTCGACCTTCCCGTTGGGCGGCAGGCCGTGCAGCCGCTGCATGGCCTGCACCGCCTTGTGCGTGTCGTGGTCGAAGTCGCCGCTCTGCGTCAGCTCGTACCCCTTGTGCACGAGGATCGACTGCAGCGCCTGCACCGCGTCGCCGCTGTCGCCCTGGCGGATCGGGACGCCGAGGGCCTCCCAGGTGGGGTCGGTGACCGTGCCGTCGCTGGCCACGATCACACCGAGCTTGGTCTGCAGGTCCATGACCGCCGCGACCGTGTCCGCGGTGAACGCGCCAGTGGTCGGGACGGTGTAGCCCTGGTTCACCAGCAGCCACTGCACCACGCGCACGACCGGACCGGCGTTGGAGACGTAGACGTCCGGCCAGGTGCGGTCCGGGAACGTGGACTGGCCCAGCCGGTCGGCGACGTGCCGGCGCAGTGTCGGGAACTGGCGGTAGAACGCGACGCCCGGGCAGTCGGTGTCGTTGTAGTCCCAGTGCCCGAAGATGTTGTGGGCCCCGATGCCGTACTGCCGGCAGATCACCGTGCACAGCTTCGTCAGCGACTCGAAAAGCGCCGCCGGCGGCGTCTCGGTGACGTAGGTCCCCTCGTTCTCGATCCCGATGCCCTGGTTGTTCTCACCGACGCAGTGCGCGCCCTGCACCTGCTCGGTACCGGCGGCCAGCGCCTCCAGGCTGCGGTGCCGGCCCTCCGTGACGTAACCGCCGCGGCTGACGGTGAAGTGCTGGCCGGTGTCGATCCAGCCGTTCTTGTCCATGTGCAGGTTCTGGATCTCCTGCGCCAGACGGATCGCCTGGGCCCGGGAGTAGTCCGTGACGTTCGGGAAGTCCGTGTGGTGCACGATGATCTTGCGAGTGGTCCCGTGCTTCATCGTCACCGGCGCCGACGGCTGCCGGGCGCCCCACGAGGCACAGTCGATGATGAAGGACAGATCGGCGCCGCCGCTGTCGGCCGAGGCCGAGGCCGGCGCGGCGAACTGGGGCAGCAGGCCGAAACCGGCGGCGGCGGTGACGCCGACACCGGCGCGCAGCGCGGTGCGCCGGCTGACGGGGCGATCGGGGTAGGCCATGGGGGTCCTCTCGGGCAGCGGGGGACACGAGCCGTGAAACCACATGATCCCTAGTCAGGGATCGCGGATAGATGTGGATTGTTTTCTACTCTCGGCGGATCGCCTTGTCCAGAGCCCGGAGGGGAACGGTCAGCAGAACGCTGAAAAGCCCCGGCCGAAGCCAGGGCTTTGAGTCACCGAAGAGGTCCTCGCCGAAGGCGGGCCGCCGAGCCGATCAAGCCGGCGCGCGTCCTTCTCCGGCTTGATCAGCTCGGCGATCGGCTCCGGGCAGCCGGTGACCTTCACCGGCCCCGCCGGCCCACGCGTCGGCGCGACCCGACACGGCCAAGCTGAACAGCCGCGCGGGGCTTCAGCGCCCCCGGCCCCCGAAGGTCCGCCGCGTCGGCGTCGGCCGCCGGGTCGGCCCCGCATGCGCCTGGGCCTGCGCCTCGGCCTGCTTCCGCTCCTCGGCCTTCTTCTCCTTCGCGTGCTTCTCCTTGACCCGGACCGCCTCGCGACGGACCTCGGCCTGGATGGTGCGCTCGGTGCGGAGCCACTCCGGCTCGTCCGCCTTCAGGGCCTCGATCTGCTCCGTGGTCAGAGCCTCGGTGATGCCGCCGCGGGCCAGGCCGGCAATCGAGACACCGAGCTTGTTCGCCACCACGGGGCGCGGATGGGGGCCGTTCCGGCGCAGGTCGCGCAGCCACTCCGGCGGATCGGCCTGCAGGGCGTTCAGCTCGTCGCGGGTGACCTCCCCCTCACGGAACTCCTCGGGGGTGGCTTCAAGATACACGCCCAGCTTCTTGGCCGCGGTGGCGGGCTTCATCGACTGGGTGGACTTCTGCGACGTCATAGGTCCACAGTAGCGAGCCCGCGCGGTGGGCCGGATCTTGGCCGGTACCCTGACCGGGTGACAGGCACTCAGGCGTCCGCGACCTTCCGGCTGGCGTACGTCCCCGGGGTGACCCCCGCCAAGTGGGTGCGGACGTGGACCGAGCGGCTGCCGGAGGTACCGCTGGAGCTGGTCGCGGTGGAGGCGGCCGACGCCGAGCGGGCGCTCAAGGACGGCGAGGCGGACGCCGCGCTGCTGCGCCTTCCAGTCGACCGGACCACGCTCAGCGCCATCCCCCTCTACACCGAGACCACCGTGGCGGTGATCCCCAAGGACCACGACGTGACCGCGGTCGAGGAGGCGGCCCAGGCCGACCTCGGCGACTACGTCGTCCTCCATCCGCTCGACGACACGCTGCCGTGGGACACCGCTCCGCCCGGCCGGCCGGCGATCGAACGCCCGGCCACCACCGCCGACGCGATCGAGCTGGTCGCGGCCGGGATCGGGGTGCTGCTGACCCCGCAGTCCCTGGCCCGCCTGCACCATCGCAAGGACCTCACCTACCGGCCGCTGACCGACGGCCCGCAGTCCTCGGTCGCGCTGGCGTGGTTGGAGGACCGGACGACCGACCTGGTAGAAGAGTTCATCGGGATCGTGCGCGGACGGACGGTCAACAGCTCGCGGGGCCGCGCCCCGACGCCGCCGGCGGCGCAGCAGAAGCAGAAGCGCGCCGAGACCGGCGGCGCGCGGTCGAAGCCGGCCTCCTCCAGAACAGGGGCCGGCACGAGCCGGCGGCAGGGCTCGAAACCCGCCAAGCCCCGACGCCGCAAGTAGACAGCGAAAGGTGGTGCCGGCGTGGACATGACCGCCGACTGGCAGTGGGACGAGACGTTGTTCGAGGGCACGGCCGTCTACTACCGGCGCGGACGGATCCCCTACGCCCCCGGCACCATCGAGGTGATAGCGCGGGTCCTGGAGGCCGACGGCACCCAGCGCCTGCTCGACGTCGGCTGCGGCCCCGGCACGATAGGCGTCGCGCTGGCCCCCTTCTTCGGCGAGGTCGTCGGCATCGACGCCGACGCCGGGATGATCGCCGAGGCCGCCCTGTGGGCCGACGGCGCCGGCGTGACCGACCGCACGCGGTGGCTGCGGATGCGCGCCGAGGAGCTGCCCGCCGGGCTCGGCGAGTTCGACGTCGTCGCCTTCGGCCAGTCCTTCCACTGGATGGACCGCGCGACGGTGCCGGCCACGATCCGCGCCATGCTCCGCCCCGGCGGCGCCCTGGTCCACGTCGCCGACTGGAAGGCCGAGATGCGGACCGCCGAGGGCCTGCCGCACCCGGCGCCCCCGTACGCGGCCGTCGACGAGCTGGTGAAGCGCTACCTCGGGCCGACCCGGCGCGCCGGCCGCGGCACCCTGCCCCACGGCACCCCCGGCGACGAGGCCGAGGTCCTGGCGCGCGCCGGCTTCGACGGCCCGGACCAGCACATCGTCCGCGGCGGGCAGCACCTGGTGCGCACCGAGGACGACGTGGTAGCGGGGACGTTCTCGATGTCGTACGCGGCGCCGCACCTGTTCGGGCCCCGCAGCGACGAGTTCGAGGCGGAACTGCGGCAGCTGCTGCGGGAGGAGTCGCCGACCGGGTTGTTCTCGGAGCGGCAGCCGAGCACCGAGGTGCGGATCTGGTATCAGTTCCACATCTGATAGCGGTTGCCGCTGCTGCACGTCCCTTGTCTCACCGGCTTCCCGTCACCCGTGGCGCTGTCGGCGACGAGACAGATGTTTCCTCCCACGCCCTGGATGAGCGCGTCCGCCTCCCCCGCCACGTTCAGCCGCCCGGTGCCGACGAACCCGACCTGCTGGCCGGCGTCGGCAGCGTCGCACGCCTGCTGCGCCACCGGCGCGCCGTCGCCGGTCTTGGTCCCGTCCCAGGCCAGGCAGGTGCCCGCCCCGAGGTTGCGCAGGATCGGCGCGCTCCCGACTTCCGACGTCACAGTCCACTGCTGGTAGTCGTCGGCCGGGTCGCACTTCCACTGCCAGATGGCGGCGCCGTCGGCGTGATGGGCGCGGTCGGCGGCCAGGCAGGTCCCGGCGCCCTGGCTGCCGAGCAGGAAGGTGAAGCCGCCGGAGATCGCCGCGCGGGCGTCGCCGACGTAGGTCTTCCATGAGCCGTTGTTGTAGGCGCTCCACGGCGACCAGCGCGCGCCGTGGTCGGAGACCCGCCAGGCCGCGTTGGCGTTGCACTGGATCTGGTAGGCGCAGCTGTCGGACACCTCGGGGTGGTAGCGGCTGTTCATCTGCCACAGGCCGCGGTCGACCGAGCCGCCGTCGTCGTTGACGTTCTTGGCGTGCGGAACACAGCCGGACTCGGCCATGGCGACCGCGACCGCCACCACGAGCTGCGGCTGCGGCCCCAGCGAGGTGCCGACCGTCTTGGTGAACGAGAAGCCGGCCTTGGCGGCGACCTTCGTGCACATGATCGTCGAGGCCCGGGCCTTGGCACTGCCGGCGGCGACCAGGGCCTGCGGCGCCCGGTGCGTGCCGTCGGCGTGCGGCGACGAGGCGGACGCCGCTCCCGCGGGCCCGGCCACGCCGCCCAGCACGGCCAGCGCGACGGTGAGAAGTCCGGCGAGCACCCGGCGCCGACCCGCGGCGCGGCGGCTGGGGATGGGCAATCCGTACCACCTTCGGTCGAAGTCTGATACGGAGTGTAGGCGGCGAGCCCTCGAAACCGATCAAGGACTCGCCGCAAGGACTCAGGAACGAGAACCGGCCGCGCCACGGTACGCCGGAGGAACCGGCGGTGGCACCGGCGAGGGGAGGAGCAGCCGACTTCGGAACAGAGCTCTGACAAACCCACGTCGGCCGCCGGTGATGGTGGCCCCGGCGCGGCCGCCGTGAAAGGAGCCCGCGGACGCGGGTGCGGTGACGGTTCGACGTGCAAATCCGAACAACCCGTGGTCTGCTAGGTCCGAAGGCGGTGATCACCATGGTGTATGTCGTCTACCTGCAGGACGGGCCCCAACCGATGGGGATCCGGACCAACAACCGCGTCGTCACCACCACCGAGCAGGTGACCGAGATGTCGGTGCCGTGCGAGGGCGGGGTGGGGCTGTGGCGCTACGCGAACGAGCACATCACCATAGGCACCGGCCAGGCCGCGGTCTTCGAGTTCGTGCACATGGTGCAGCAGCACGCGGCGCCGCCGCCACCGCACTCACCGAAGAAGTGAGCCGCGGGGCGGCGGCGCCGCGTGGGGACTGCCGGGGTCAGCCGACGTGCACGGCCGCACCGCCGGCCGGCAGGTCGCTCTTGCGCGCCTTGACCAGCACGCCGACCACCAGCGCGGCGATCGCCAGGATGGCGGCGCTCCAGACGAAGGCGACGATGTACCCGTGCACCGCGGCGTGCGCCCCGAGGACCTGCGGGTTCGCCGTCGGCGAGGCGTGCGAGCCGAGGTAGTTCGTGGTGGCGGTGGTCGCGAAGGTCACCAGCATCGCGGTGCCCAGCGCGCCGCCGATCTGCTGCGTGGTGTTCACCAGGGCCGAGGCCACCCCCGCGTCGTGATCGGCGACTCCGATCAGCGCCGTCGAGGACAGCGGCACGAAGAACAGACCGACGCCGAACGCCATGATCGCCTCAGCCGGCACCACATGGGTGAGGTACGAGGTGTCCACCCCGATCCGGGTGAACAGCACCATCCCGACGGTGGCCAGCGCGAACCCGACGAACATCAGGACGCGCGGGCCGATGGCCGGCAGGAACCGGGTGGCCACCCCCGCCCCCGCCACCACCGCGAAGGTGAACGGCAGGAACGCGAAGCCGGACTTCAGCGCCGAGTACCCCAGGATCTGCTGCATGTAGTAGGTCAGGAAGATGAATACGCCGAACAGGCCGACGCCCATCAGCAACGAGCTGAGGAACGACCCGCCCCGGTTCCGGTCCAGGATCACGCGCATCGGCAGCAGCGGGTGCGAGGTCCGCACCTCGATCAGGATGAACGCGACGAGCAGCGCGACGCCGGCGCCCAGCAGGCTCAGCGTCGTGGCCGAGCTCCACCCGTCGGTGTTGGCCTTGTTGAAGCCGTAGACCAGCGCGGCCAGACCAGCGGTCGAGGTCAGCGCCCCGGGGATGTCGTACTTGGTGTCGCCCTCGGCCTTGCTCTCGTTCAGGTACCGGGACGCGGCGAACGCGGCCAGGATCGCGATCGGCACGTTCACCAGCAGCGTCCACCGCCACGAGGCGTACTCGGTCAGCACACCGCCCATGATCAGCCCGATCGCGGTACCACCACCGGCGATGGCGCCGTAGACACCGAACGCCCGCGCACGCTCCTTCTCCTCAGTGAAGGTGACCGTCAGCAGCGACAAGGCGGCCGGCGCCATCAAAGCACCGAACACGCCCTGCAACCCGCGCGCCCCGTAGAGCATCGCCTGGTTCACAGCGGCACCACCCAGTGCCGAAGCCGCGGCGAACCCGAGCAGCCCGATGATGAACGCCCGCCGCCGCCCGGTGTAGTCGGCGATCCGCCCACCGAGCAACAGGAACGCCCCGAACGCCAGCGCATAGGCGGTGATCACCCACTGCTTGTTGACGTCGGATATGTGCAACGCCTTCTGCATGGTCGGCAGCGCGATGTTCACGATGGTGCCGTCCAGCACGATCATCAGCTGGGCGATCGCGATGACGACCAACGCCGCCCAGCGGCGCGGATCCGGCGCCGCCACGGTCTCCGCCCCGGCGGCGACCGCCGGCGACGGAACCCGGTCCGTGGAGGTTGACATGTCCTTCTCACTTTCGAAAAGCGCCCGTTCCCAGGCAGCACTCGATCGACACACGGCCACCAGACCGCGCGGTATGGAATCAGGAAGGTCAGCCGCCGAAGCGCCTGGCCATCAGAGGGATGAGGATGTCGTCGGTCAGATGGTCCAGATACGCGTCGTCCACCGAGTCGCCATAGACGAATATCCGCATGAACAACATCGCCGGCGCGACCTCGGGAAAGATCGACACATCGGTGTCGGCGGGCAACTCCCCGCGGGCGACAGCCCGGTCGAGCATCCGCTGGGTGACGCCCTGCTTGTCCTCCAGCATCGAAGTCCGCACAGCCTCAGCAAGCTCCTGGTCCTTCTGCACCGCGACCAGCAACCCACTCATGATCTGCCCGGTGGGCCCGGACATGAGTTCGCGCACCCCTCGCAGGGTGGCCATCAGATCCCCCCGCAGGCTCCCCGTATCAACCCCCTGCGCGAGGTCCTCTTGCTTGAAACACTTGATCGCCGCCACCACGAGGTCGGCCTTCCCGGGCCAGTGCCGGTACAGCGTCGCCTTACTGGCCTTCGCCCGACTGGCCACGGCGTCCAGCCGCAACGCCTCGTACCCGGTCTCCGCCAGCAGCTCCAACGTCGCGCCGAGAATCGCCGACTCCCGCTCGGGATCAAGCTTCGGCCCGGCCTCCATCGGTCATCCCTTCCACGCAGTGTACGAAACCGTTTCGTACAGTAGCACGGATCGAAGGCGAAACGAAACTGTTTCGTACAGCAGGGTGTCGCCGCCCGGCCCCCGGCTGCGGTCCCGGCCCGACCGCATGCACCCCCGTACTGCGCTACGATGTAACTATCCAGTTAGTTACCCTGAATCGGGAGCGAACCCACCATGAGCACCATCCTCATCACCGGCGCCAACAAGGGCCTCGGTTACGAGACCGCCCGCCGACTCCTCGCCGCGGGCCACACCGTCTACGTCGGCGCCCGCGACGCGGCGCGTGGCCAGGCCGCCGCCGACGCACTCGGTCCCGGTGCGCGCTTCGTCCAGATCGACGTCGCGGACGACGCCTCCGTCGCGGCGGCCGCGAAGGTCATCGCCGCGGAGGGCGGCCTGGACGTCCTCGTCAACAACGCCGGCGTGGAGCCCCGGGCGGCAGACGGAGGATTCCTGCCGGTGGCGGACGTCACCGGGGAGTCCATGCGCGCCGTCTTCGAGGCGAACGTCTTCGGCCAGGTGCGAACCCTGCACGCGTTCCTGCCGCAGCTCCAGGCCTCCGACACGGCGACGGTGGTCAACGTCAGCAGCGGCTTGGCGCTGACCCGCGAACTCGCCGACCCCGACTCGTTCACCCACTTCTACCCGGGGGTGGAGTACCCGACGTCGAAGGCCGCGGTGAACATGCTGACGGTCCAGTACGCGAAGGCGTTCCCCAGCATCCGGATCAACGCCGTCGACCCCGGCTACACTGCCACCGACCTGAACCACAACGCCGGTACGCAGACCGTCGAGGAGGGCGCGGAGGTGATCGTTCGGATGGCGCAGCTCGGCCCGGAGGGACCCACCGGCGGCTTCTTCAGCGCCGCCGGCCCGGTGGCGTGGTGACGCCGGAACGGGGGCTGAAGCAGTCCGGCACCACCCCCCGCCCCCGCGACGCCGAAGCCACCAAAGCCCTCCTCCTCCACGCCGCGACCGAAGAATTCGCCGAGCACGGCCTGGCCGGTGCCCGCGTCGACCGCATCGCCGAGCGTGCCGGGGCGAACAAGCGCCTGATCTACGTCTACTTCGGCGACAAGGACCGCCTCTTCGACGCCGTCGTCGACGACCAGTCCCGTGCCGTCATGGCCGCGGTCCCGCTCCCGGACGGTGACCTCGTCGCCTTCGCCGCCGCCCGCTTCGACTACGTCCGCGCGCATCCGGAGGCCCGCCGCATCGCGCACTGGCGAGCCTTCGAGCGCTCCGAGCCGACCCACGACGAACTGGCCGCCTACCGCCTGCGCGTGGAGTCCATCGAGGCCGCACAGCGGGAAGGCCGCCTGCGTACGGACATCCCCGCCGCCGAATTGTTCGCGATAGTGCTGCGGATCTCGGAGAGCTGGCTCGCCGCGCCGAGCGCGCTCTGGGCTGCCGATGGCCGCGACCCCTTGTCGCCCGAGCGCCTGGCCTCGCACCGCGACTCGATGCTGGCCGCGGTGCGAAGCGTGGTCCAGGTTCCGGGCTGAGTCCCCAGGCTGAGTCCCCCGAGCCGTTGACCCACGCTCACCGCCCGTTGTCCCCTTGATCCGGTTTGGTCCAGTCAGCACCCGCACGCTGGACCCATGCGTATCTCGCCGCAATCACGCGCCCGCTCGCAAGTCCGCCACCGTGGGCAGCGCACGCTGTCCGCCTACGTCACGGCCGCCACCGTGGCGCACGCAGAGACCGACAGCCCGCTGCGTCCGTCGCAGGACCCCTGGCGGCGGACTACCGGAGGTTCCGTGTGACCCCGCAACCAGCACGTCAGGGTTCGCGTCCCCACGAAGATCGACTCGGCCGCCCCACGCACCACGCCGGCCCCTCCCCAGGCATGGCCACGCTCCCCCCAGCCACGACCATCCTCACGCAGCCGAGAAAACCAACCGCCGCGCGAAGTTCACAAACCCGGCCCGCTCCATAGCCGCCGCCATCGGCACGTTCGCCAGGTCCGTGTCCGACCGCACCATCTCCGCGCCGACCTCGATCGCGAGAATCCGCAGGATCTCGTTCAGGATGTCCCCGACGTATCCCTTGCCACGATGCTCCGGCAGCACCCCGAGATACCCCACGACATGCGCGCCCGGATTCCGCGAGGGGAACCCGAACCCGACCGTGACCCCCTCAGCGTCCTTGGCGACCCGCCACCAGGACCGCTCCCCCATCATCACATCCCGGTAGAACTCGAGATCCGACTGAGCCTGCGCCGCAGCCCCCACCGCCGCGGCCTCGGTGACCGACGTGTGATCCAGCGACCCGACCAGCACCCGCGCGAACAGGTCCGCGAACACCTCGTCGTCGTCCTCGGCATGAAACGTCAGCCGTTCGGACGGCTCGGGGACCCCCGCCTCCGGCCTCCACTCGTACCGCAGCCGCTCCAGCCGCTCGGTCAGGCCGGCCCGCCGCACGGCCTCGGTCCGCCACCCCAGCTCCGCCACGACCTCCGGCCGGTCCCGCCAGTCACCCGGCACGAACACGTGATACTCCGGCGGCCGGTTGTCCGCGCCCGCGAACACCGCGTGCGCAGCCTTCAGCACCGAGGCAGCCAACTCGACCCGCTCCTCCTCCGGAACGGACGCGTCCACCAAGATCCCGTCCAGCGCTCCGGGGCCGGACTCGCTCGGCGCCCCCCACCACACCGTCACAGCCAGCGGCCGGCCGGTGGCGTCGTCCACGGCGAGCCACGTCCACTCCGGACGGTACTGACGGTCGGCGAGCTTCGCCTGGTAGTCCTCGGCGGACACCATGCTGGCCGGGTTCCGGACCAGCAGCGGGAGCACGGCGTCGAGGTCGGACTCGACGAGCGGACGGATCGTGACGGCGCTAGAGGGCAAATCTGTCTCCTGGTCTCGGGGTCGACGGCCCCTCATGCGCGACTCGCACATGATCGCGGGCCAGCAGCCACCCTAGGGGGTTCTCTCCCGCGGAGGCAGCGATTATCCCGTCCACTCCACCCCTCCCGCCCAGCAGTGAGGTGTGATATTTTACTGATCCCATGGCGACCGTCACCCTGACCGGCCCGCAGGTCCGCGCGGCCGTGTCCATGCCCGATGCGATCGACGCGGTCCGGGCGGCGCTGCTCGACTTGGACGGCGGGCTCTTCGAGCAGCCGACCCGCACCGTGCTGGGCGCCGGCCGGTTCCTGGTGATGGCGGCGCACCACCGCCCCACCGGATCGACGATCGTCAAGTCCCTGAGCTTGAACTTCGACCGGGCCCCGGCCGTCGTCGGGGCGGTCACGTGGACGGACACCCGCCACACGGACCAGCTGGTCGCCGACGCCGCGAGCATCACAGCCCTGCGCACCGGGGCGATCGTCGGCGTGGCCACCGACCTCCTGGCCCCCGCCGAGGCCCGCCGAATGGTGCTGATCGGGGCCGGCGGACAGGCGGCGGACCAGGTGCGCGCCGTGCACGCGGTCCGGCCGCTGCGCACGCTGACAGTCGTGAACCGCGACCTCGACAAGGCGAAGCACCTCATCGCCGCCCTGAACGCGGAACTCGGGGGAATCAGCGAGACCACGGCCGTCGGTTCCGGCCCAGCCGCGGAAGAAGCACTCGCCGACGCCGAGATCGTCTGCTGCGCGACGTCGACCGCCACTCCCCTCTTCACCGCCGACATGCTGCCGGAGCGAGTTCACGTCAACGCGATCGGCGCCTACCGTCCCGACATGCGTGAGCTGCCCTCCGAGCTGTTGGCCGACGCCACTGTCCTCGTCGATCAGCGCGAAGCGGCGCTGGAGGAGTCCGGCGAGATCCTTCACGCGATCGCCGCAGGACTCGTCGGCGAATCAGACCTCGTGGAACTCGGCGCCGCCCTCCGAACCGGCGTGCCACAACCAAGACGCCGCACCGTGTTCAAAGCGGTCGGCATCGCCGTCCAGGACTGGGCGATCGCCCGTCTCCTGGCAGCGAAGACCCTGCCCGGCTGGGAGGAAGCACGATGACCGCAGACCCGGTCGGCACCGCCGTCACCACCGCCATCGAAACCATCGACTGGCACACCGGCGGCGAACCCTTCCGCATCGTCCCCGACGCTCCCTCCCAGCTGACCGCCCCCGGCCTGACCGTGGCGGAGCGACGCGTCGTGGCAATGGAGAGCTCTGACGTGCAGTGGCTCCGGACGCTCCTCTGCGCCGAACCACGCGGCCACGCCGACATGTACGGCGGCTTCCTCGTCCCACCCGACGACGAAGACGCCGACCTGGGCGTCCTGTTCTGGCACAAGGACGGCTTCTCCACCGCCTGCGGCCACGGCACCATCGCGCTGGCGGCGTGGGCGGTGGCCTCGGGCCGGATCCCGGCCCCCGCCGACGGCGTCACCGAAGTCGTCGTCGACGTCCCCTCCGGCCGGGTCCGCGCTGAGGTGCGCACCGCCCACGGCCTGGTCGAAGACGTGACCTTCACCAACGTCGCCAGCCACGTGCACGCCCGCGACGTCCCCGTCTCGACGCCCCACGGCGACCTCACCGTCGACATCGCCTTCGGCGGCGCCATGTACGCGATCCTCCCGGCCGCCGCCGTGGGACTGCGCGTCCGCCCCGGCGACGTCACCGAACTCATCGCCGCCGGCCGCCGGATCCGCGACACGCTCAACGCCGTCAACGCCGCCGAGCACCCGACCGATCCGCGCCTGTCAGGGATCTACGGCACCATCTTCACCGAAGAGATCTCCCCGCCGGAGCTCCGCCCCGACGGTACGCGCCGCCTACGTCAGCGCAACATCACCGTCTTCGCCGACGGCGAGGTCGACCGGTCCCCCTGCGGCTCGGGGACCTCGGCACGGGTCGCGCTGCTGGCCGCCACCGGGGAACTCCGGCCGGGAGACGATCTCCGTCACGAGTCGGTGGTCGGGTCGGAGTTCCGGGCGTGGATCGACGAGGTGACGGAGGCGCACGGACACTCGGCGGTCGTGCCGGCGATGACCGGGACGGCGTATCCGGTGGCGACCTGCCGGTTCGTCGTGGATCCGCGCGATGCGCTTCTGCCGGGGTTCCTCCTGCGGTGAGGTGAACGGTCTGCCGAGATGTTCTTGGCGCTGAAGTAGAGGCCTGTTATCCAAAACCCGCAGGTCAGGAGTAATGTCGTCACCTGCACCGTCCGCCGTTCACCACACAGCGTCGACAACCCGCCACCCGCCGTTGACGCGACCCGCGACCGCCTCTAGCCTCCCCCGTGCCTTCTCGCCGAACCGCCCCCCACCGTTTCAGCGCTCTTACACGGAGGCTTCCATGCGTCCCCACACCACTCGGCGGCTCGCCCTCGCCGCCACCCTCGCGCTCGGCGCCGCGGTGATCCCCGCCGCGACCGCGGCCGCCGTCCAGGACCCCATCCCGATCGGGCCGAACACGTACTTCTACGGCCTGGTCGGCGACAAGGCCGCGGACGCGGTGATCCAGGTCGTGTGCCCCGGCCCGGTCGGGCCGACCAGCACCGGACACCCGGTCTCCGGGCAGACCGCGGAGGTCCGCAGCGTGGTGCCGCCGGTGACCAGCCAGTACGGGTACACCGGCAGCGCGGCGCACCAGATCGACGCCGGACTGACGCTGCCGAGCAGCGCGACCGTGAATCCGCCGATCGTGTTCACGTCGTTCTTCGCCCCGGCGGCGATCCCGACCACCTGGGTGGTGCCGTGCGGCGGCACCACCACGATGACGTTCGTGCCACTGGCGACCAGCACCACGGCGCGCAGCTACACGCTGACCGTCGCGTTCGTGAACATCGCGGCCTAGCAACCGCGCCGCGCGTCAGAGCCCTGACGCGCGATGGGTGACCGCGCCGGCCGCCGCCGTCAGCGGCACCGGCAGCTCCGCCGGCTCCAGGTCCGGGACTCAGGGTGTTGGTTCGGCCGCCACGGCTCGGCCACGACGAGGAGGCAGCGCGGACACCAGGACGGCGAGATGGCGAGACAGCGAGACGGCTGCGGGCGGCTACTTGCCCCGCAGCCCGATCGCGTTCCCGTCCTTGTCCAGCAGCACGCAGACCCGCGCCTCGGGCGCCACCTGCTTCGGAGCGTCCCGCTCGGTCGCCCCGGCGTCGAGCAGCGTCTGGCGTGTGCCGTCGAGATCGTCCACGTCGACGTAGGCGACCGGACCGCCGGAGGCGTCACCGGGCGCGAGCGCCACCTCGAAGCCGCCGACGTTGTACCCGACGTAGTAGGGCTGGTCGGTGTGCGGCTCGCCGAGCAGGGCGGTGTAGACGACCTTGGCGGCGTCGAGGTCGGAGACCGGGATGACCTGGCTGCGGATCGAAGTGCTCATGGGGGTCACGGTACCCAGGGTGGCGGAAGTGACCCAGCGGAGACGTGCCGTCCAGGTGACGCGGGGTGGCGGTCGTCGACCGTCGCCGCGTCATCGCCGAACGTCTGCGCGAGGTTCGACGGCTGAGGTAAAACAGGGCCATGAGTCGCGAGCCGGCGTTGACGTTCGAAGGTGCCCTGCGGATCCTCGGGCGCAAGGAGCACAAGTGGCTGGACAGACTCAACGTCCTCTTGGGCGGGGCGATTCTCACGGCGGGCGCGCTCACGCCGGGAATCGCGCCCGCGGCGGTGCTCGGCTGGATCGAGCCGAAGAACGACGCGGTCAAGCTGCTTCGCAAGGCCCTGGACGCGTTGCCGGACAGGCTTCGCGGCACGGCGGGGCTGGAGCGCCGGGAACTGATCATCGCGGCCCACTCGACGATCGTCGTGGCCGCGTATTTCGAGACGGTCCAGGAGCTGCTGGGGGACGCCACCTATCGTTCCTTCGAGCTGACCGACGAGGAGAAGCGTCTGCTCGTCGCCAAGACGACTCAGAAGCTCTATCTGTCCGACATCCCGGCGCCTTCGGCCGCATCAGGGGTCTACGAGACCTTGGATTGGCTGCCCAGGTGGTATGCAGACCTCACCGTTCATGTCGAGCGCTTCCTCCACGGGCTCTCTCGCGGCGAAGGCGTGACCCTGGGGAACCTCCCGCTTCATACCGTCGCACGTTACGAATCCCACTTCCTGAAGCTCGCCGCGACAGTCCCCGAGTTCCGCGTCTGGGCCGAGCTCACCGAGCACGCCGCCACCAGGTCGAAGCTCGACGCCGCCCAGGGCGAGACCCGCGACCTGTTCACCGGTCAGGCGGAAGCCCTGGCCCGCGTCGAAAGCATCCTCACGAGGATGAACCCGGCCGCGGCCTCCCTCGCCACCGCCGACAAGTGCGCGGCCGTCGCCGCCGCGAACCGCGCCGCACTCGACGAGATGATCATTCCCGAGGCGGCGGCCCGGGACTACGGCCGGCACCTCGTCTTCCCGAAGGTGCGGCAGATCTTCGTCAACCCGCGTTACCGCTTCGGCCTCGCGGCGGAGTCGGTGTGTCTGACCTCGGACTCCTGGTGGCGCGACCAGCCGATCGAGGACAACCTGGATCTGCGGCTGATCGCCCACATCACGTCCGCGCAGTCGGCGAGCCTGCCGCTGCTCGTGCTCGGTCACCCGGGCGCCGGGAAGTCCATGTTGACCAGAGTGCTGGCGGCGAGGCTCCCGCAGTCCGCCTACACGGTGGTCCGTGTCCCGCTGCGCCACGTCGGCGCCCACTCGCCGGTGTTCCGCCAGATCCAGGACGCGCTCGATCGGATCACCAACAGCCGCGTCGAGTGGTCGGAGCTGGTCGACCAGAGCGTGGACAAGGTGCGGATCGTCATCCTCGACGGGCTCGACGAGCTCCTGCACCAGGCGCAGTCGGGTCTGTACGGATACCTGCGGGAGGTCCAGGAGTTCCAGCGGAACGAGCTGAACCAGGGGCGGCCCGTGGTCGTCATCGTCACCTCGCGCACGATGGTCGCCGACCGCGTCGACGTTCCGGAACTCACCCCGGTCATCAAGCTGGAGGAGTTCGACGACGGCCAGATCGACCGCTGGCTCGATGCCTGGAACGAAGCCAACGCTCCGGGCATCAGCGCCGGAACCACCCGCGCCCTGGAGCGCGAGATCGCGCGTGAGCAGCGCGACCTCACGGCCCAGCCGCTGCTGCTCATGATGATGGCGATCTACGTCGCCGATCCCAAGGTGCCGGTGATCGACGAGAAGATCTCCACCGCGGACCTTTACGAGCGGCTTCTCACGCACTTCGCAGAGCGGGAGGCTGCGAAGTCCCCCACCGCGCTGCCGCAGGAGGAGATCCGCAGGAACGTCGAGTACCAGCTGCGGCACCTGTCGATCGCCGCGCTGGGCATGTTCAACCGTGGGCGGCAGGACATCAGCGCGGAGGAGCTCGGCACCGATCTCACCGCCCTGGAGAAGGTCACCGGGAACGCGGCCGACGCCGGTCACGAGGTGCTCGGGAAGTTCTTCTTCATCTACGTCGCCGAGGCGCGATTCCAGAAACCCGACGCGCCCGACCGTCGCTACGAGTTCCTCCACGCCACGTTCGGCGAGTATCTCGTGGCCCGCCTGGTCGTGGACGAGCTGGCCGAGGTCGCCCGGGCGGCGTTCAGCTCCCGCCACGGCATGCGGGAGCCCGAGGACGACCTGTTGTTCGCGCTGCTCTCGTCCGAGGCGCTCTCGACGCGCCTGCCGACGCTGACGTTCGCCGAGGCGAGGTGCGCGCAGCTCGACGAGGATCGCGAACAGATCGTCAAGATGCTCAACACGCTGCTCGCCGGCCACCGCGACCGTCACGGGTCGGACAAGTACAAGGACTACCGCCCCAAGCCCGTCGACCGGGTGCGGGAGCTGGCCGCCTATACCGCCAACCTCGTTCTGCTCCGCCACGCCTTCGACCCGCAGTGGCAGGTGCCGCTCCGGGAGCTGTTCCCCGACGCCGCCGACCCGGAGAGGCCGTGGCGGGCGATGCTGTCGCTGTGGCGGGCCGGGTTGAACGACGAGGCGTGGAACGGCCTGATCGACGTCCTGCGCTATGACGACGGCCACCTGCGGTTGACGGAGAACTCCTCGCCGACGCCCGCGCGGGTCAACGCCTACTTCGCCGCCCGCCTCGGTGGCGACCGGCACCTGGTCGACGCGCTGCGCTACGGCTACGCGTTCACCGACAACTGGCTGTTCGGCGCGCTGAACGACGGCTGGATGGAGGCGAACGGACCGTGGCTCGCGGCCTCGCTCGCCAACCGCCACCTGGGGGTCAACATGCTCGTGAACGAGCCTCCGGAGGACGCCGACATCAACGACGTCGCCTCGTTCCGCGCCGAGCTCGCGATGCTCCTCAAAACCCGCGCCACGCACATGAGCATCGGCCAGGTGAAGGAGATCACGACGCTGCTCGTGGACGACGACCAGCCTGACTCCGTCGCCCTGGCCTGCGCGGTGATGGCCTACCCGGACCTCCTCGCCCAGGTCCCCGGCCTGGACGACCCCGAACTCTTCGCCACGCCGCAAGCCGAGCTGCTGTTGCGGGCATTCCTGCCACCGCGCGTCGCTGAACCGGAACCGCTCGAACGACTCCGTCGCGACGTCCGCCGGCGCAGTTCCCTGGACCAGATTCCGGGGAGCGTCCTGGCCGCCGTCCGCGAGATCGTCTTCGCCTATCGGTGGCCGGATCTCCTGCCGGACCTCGAGTTCCCCTCGCTGGCCGACGACGACCAGGACCCCTGACCACGGCTGCCCTGTCACCCCCACCCCGTAGCATCGCCCCATGCCCACCGCACCCGACCCGCACCTCGCCGACCTCGCCCGCCTGCGCCGCGTCCGCGACCGCATCGACCGCGAGTACGCGCGGCCGTTGAACGTCGAGGCGCTGGCGCGGGGGGCGCACATGTCCGCCGGGCACCTCAGCCGGGAGTTCAAAGCCGCGTACGGCGAGTCGCCCTACTCCTACCTCATGACCCGGCGTATCGAGCGGGCCATGGCGATGCTGCGGCGGGGTGACATGAGCGTGACCGAGGTGTGCTTCGCGGTCGGGTGCTCGTCGCTGGGGACCTTCAGCACGCGGTTCACCGAGCTCGTGGGCATGCCGCCGAGCGCGTACAAGCGGGCGGCGGCGTTCGCCACGGCCGGGCTGCCGGCATGCGTGGCGACGCGGGTGACGCGACCGGTCAGGATCCGAGAAGCCCGGTCCGCCGCGCTCGCCTAGGGTGACCTGCATGGACCTCACCATCCACGCCAGCTTCCTGCCGCACGACGACCCAGACGCCGCGCTGGCCTTCTACCGGGACGTGCTCGGGTTCGAGGTGCGCGACGACGTCGGGTTCAACGGGCTGCGGTGGATCACCGTCGGGCCCGCCGGGCAGCCCGGGACGTCGATCGTGCTGCATCCGCCGGCGGCCGATCCGGGGGTGACCGAGCAGGAGCGGCGGACGATCGCGGAGATGATGGCCAAGGGCACGTACGCGGTGCTGCTGCTGGCCACCGCGGACGTCGACGGCACCTTCGACCGGCTGCAGGCCTCGGACGCCGAGGTCGTGCAGGAGCCCACCGACCAGCCGTACGGGGTGCGGGACTGCGCGTTCCGCGACCCGGCCGGGAACCTGATCCGCATCCAGCAGCGGCGTTAGCCGCCGCCTGAGAGAGACGAGCACCATGGCCGCCAGGACCCCCGCCGAGCCGCACGCCGCCGACACCCACGACCTGATCCGGGTGCACGGCGCGCGGGTGAACAACCTCAAGGACGTCAGCATCGAGATCCCGAAGCGCCGGCTGACGGTGTTCACCGGGGTGTCCGGCTCGGGCAAGAGCTCCCTGGTGTTCGGCACCATCGCCGCGGAGTCGCAGCGGCTGATCAACGAGACCTACAGCGCCTTCGTCCAGGGCTTCATGCCGACCCTGGCCCGGCCCGAGGTCGACGTCCTGGACGGCCTGACCACCGCGATCCTGGTCGACCAGCAGCGCATGGGCGGCGACCCGCGCTCCACGGTCGGGACCGCCACCGACGCCAACGCGATGCTGCGGATCCTGTTCAGCCGCCTCGGCCGGCCGCACATCGGCTCGGCGAAGGCGTTCTCCTTCAACGTCGCCTCGATCAGCGGGGCCGGCGCGGTCACCCTGGAGAAGGGCGGCCAGACCGTCCGCGAGAAGCGCAGCTTCAGCGTCGTCGGGGGCATGTGCCCGCGCTGCGAGGGCCGGGGCTCGGTCAGCGACATCGACCTGGCCGAGCTCTACGACCCGGGCAAGTCGATCAACGAGGGCGCGATCTCCGTACCCGGCTACTCCGGCGGCGGCTGGAACTCACGCCTGTACGCGGAGTCCGGCTTCTACGACCCGGACAAGCCGATCAGCGAGTTCACGAAGAAGGAACTGCACGACTTCCTGCACCGCGAGCCGACGCGGATGAAGATCGCGGGCATCAACATGACCTACGAGGGTCTGATCCCGCGGATCCAGAAGTCCATGCTCAGCAAGGACCGGGAGTCGCTGCAGCCGCACATCCGCGCCTTCGTCGACCGGGCGGTCACGTTCACCGTCTGCCCGGACTGCGA
Source organism: Catenulispora subtropica (assembly GCF_039531675.1). Lineage (NCBI taxonomy): Bacteria > Bacillati > Actinomycetota > Actinomycetes > Catenulisporales > Catenulisporaceae > Catenulispora > Catenulispora subtropica. The sequence continues at coordinate 38,974 of NZ_BAAAQM010000030.1, read as the reverse complement.
CGGCACCCGGCTGACCGCGCTGGCCCGCTCCTCGACGATCGGCGGCGTGAGCATCGCCGACGCCTGCGCGATGCAGATCAGCGACCTGGCGGACTGGATCCGCGGGCTCGACGAGCCCTCGGTGGCACCACTGCTGGCCGCGCTGTCCCGGACGCTGGACTCGTTCGTCGAGATCGGGCTCGGCTACCTGGCGCTGGACCGGCCGGCGAGCACGCTGTCCGGCGGCGAGGCGCAGCGGGTGAAGATGATCCGGCACCTCGGCTCCTCGCTGACCGACGTCACCTACGTCTTCGACGAGCCCACCGTCGGCCTGCACCCGCACGACATCCAGCGGATGAACGAGCTGCTGCTGCGCCTGCGCGACAAGGGCAACACCGTGCTGGTGGTGGAGCACAAGCCGGAGATGATCGCGATCGCCGACCACGTGGTCGACCTGGGGCCGGGCGCCGGCGCGGGCGGCGGCTCGGTCTGCTTCCAGGGCCCGGTCTCCGCGCTCCGCGGCAGCGACACCGTCACCGGCCGCCACCTCGACGACCGCGCGGCGCTGAAGGACGAGGTCCGCAAACCGACGGGCACCCTGCCGATCCGCGGGGCGAGCACGAACAACCTGCGGGACGTGGACGTCGACATCCCGCTCGGCGTCCTGGTCGTGGTCACCGGCGTCGCCGGCTCCGGCAAGAGCTCGCTCATCCACGGCTCGGTGGCCCACCGGGACAACGTGGTCGCGATCGACCAGAGCCCGATCCGCGGCTCGCGCCGCAGCAACCCGGCGACGTACACAGGCCTGCTGGAGCCGATCCGCAAGGCGTTCGCCAAGGCCAACGGCGTGAAGCCGGCCCTGTTCAGCGCCAACTCCGAGGGAGCATGCCCGACCTGCAACGGCGCCGGCGTCATCTACAGCGACCTGGCGATCATGGCCGGCGTCGCGACAGTCTGCGACGACTGCGAGGGCAAGCGCTTCCAGGCCGAGGTGCTGGAGTACCGCCTCGGCGACCGCGACATCGCGCAGGTACTGGCGATGCCGGTCGACGAGGCACTGGCGTTCTTCGCCAACGGCCAGACCGGCATCCCCGCCGCGCACAAGATCCTCGATCGCCTCTCCGACGTCGGCCTCGGCTACCTGAGCCTGGGCCAGCCGCTGACCACACTGTCCGGCGGCGAGCGCCAGCGCCTGAAACTGGCCGCCCGCATGGCCGACGACGGCGGCGTGTACGTCCTCGACGAACCGACGTCCGGGCTGCACCTGGCCGATGTGGAGCAGCTACTCGGACTGCTGGACCGCCTGGTGACGGCGGGCAAGTCGGTGATCGTCATCGAGCACCACCAGGCGGTGATGGCCCACGCCGACTGGATCGTGGACCTGGGCCCCGGTGCCGGACACGACGGCGGACGGATCGTCTTCGAGGGGACACCGGCGGAGCTGGTGGCGAAGCGGGAGACCCTGACGGGGCGGCACCTGGCGGAGTATGTGGGGGTGAGTGGTTAGTAGGGGGGGCTGTCGGCCGACGGTCCAGGCGCCGCCTCGTACCCCGGAGAAGAACACTCCTCGAGGCGGGTTTTGGTTCGTTCCCCTCGGTCACGTCGGCAGAGGCTTGCCTTACAGTGCCGAGACCCGGGGGTCCAGTCCACGCACAACAACCGCAGGCCACAGGCCTACCGCAACGGCGTGGACTTGACCCCCGGGGCTCGGCGCTGTACCCGTAGGGCTGACGACGGGAGCGAGGGGAACGAACCCCCACCTCCACGACCGCAGGCGCCGCGCACGACCCGACCACCCCCGGGAAGCCGCGCCAGTTCCCCGAGGGAACTGAGGTCCCGCCGGGAGGCCCGCCTTTGATCTTCCGCAGCCCCTACACGCTGCCGCCACCCGCCAACGCCCCCGGACACGCACCACCGAACTGCGAGCCCCCGCGCACCATCAACACCGTGGCCGAAGGTCGTATCAAGCCTTTAAAACCCACAAACCAACCGCCACCATCAACCACCGCTCTAACCGCCCTAACCACCCCACGGGATCGGTTCACCACACCTCAGACCCGGTAAGAACCAACCCGCAGATCGCTCACCGCGTCCAACCCCCGCGGCTTCCACTCCAGGCGGGTGTGCGCGTTCTCGGCGGTCACCGACTGGTCCAGCGCCAAGGCTTCGGCGAACTGCTTGCCGAGATCCTGGCCCGCCTCGTCGACCGGCCAGACCTGCACGTCGCCGGTCACGCCGGCGGCGCGGCCGGCCGCGGCGGCGAGTTCGCGGACCGGCACCGCGGGCTCGGCGACGCCGTGCCACACGGTGCGGGCCGGGGCCTGTGTCAGGACCTTCACGTAGAGGTCCGCGAGGTCGTCGACGTGGACCATCGGCCAGCGGACGTCCATGGCGCCGACGACGCGCGGGACGCCGGTCTTGCGGGCCCAGTCGACGAGCAGTGCGGGGATGCCGCCGCCGCGGCCGTGGACGATGCCCGGCCGCAGCACGGTGGCGCGGATGCCGTTGTCGGTGAGCGCCAGCACCTGCTCCTCGACCGAGGGGCGGTAGCCGACGATCGCGATCGGATCGGTGGGGCTCTTCTCGTCGGCGCTCTGCTCGCCGGTGGCGCCCAGGACCCAGACGCCGCTGGTGTAGACGAACGGGCGGATGGTGCCGTGCATGGGTTCGGTCAGGGCGGTGACCGCGGCGGCGTCCATGCGGGCGTCGCCGGTGGGGGTGGCGAGGTGGACGACGCCGTCGATGTCGTCCGTGACGGCGGCGGTCAACGACGCCGGGACCTTCAGGTCGCCGAAGCGGCGCTCGAAGGGGACGGCGGGGCGGGTGCTGCCCGGGCGCGCGAGGGCCACGACCTCATGACCCTCGGCGGTCAGCCGTTCGGCCACGGCCGAACCGACATACCCGCTGGCGCCGATGAGCAGGACACGCATGATGAACCCCCATGGATGTGAAGTTGATCCGACGATCTTAGGCGGTGGTGACCGGGAGGGGTCACGGGGAGGGCGCGGTACGTCAAGAGTTGAGTAGTCGGTACTCACGACTCGCGGCGGCCCAGGTTGGTTGGCTGGCGGCATGACGCTGAATCGTGGGATCGCGGCGGTGCTCGCCGTGGCGGGGGTCGCGGCGGTGATGGTGTCGGCGGCGGCGTGCCAGTCGTCGGCGCGGGCGCAGGGATCGCAGACCTCGAGCACCCGGACATCGAACGCGCCGGCATCGAGCGATCCGGTTTCGACCTCTGCAGTCTCTACCCCCGCAGTCCCCAGCTCTACTGTCTCCAGCTCTGCGGCTTCACGCCCGGCACCGCCGAGTACAACTCCATCCTCGTCCGCGACCGCATCGGGTCACATGGGTCACAACGTGGACCTGTGCGGCGCCTTCTCCGCGGCCGACATGTCGAGGACCGTCGGCGAGACGTTCCTGACGTGCACGCAGGTGATGACCACCGATCCCCTCACGCCGGGCATCCACCAGACGGTGGCGACATACACCGAGGCCGACGACCTACGCATCTTCACCCTGTCGTACATCACCAACTTCACGGCGACCCTGCAGAAGTGGCCCTCGCAAGACAAGATCACCGGCATCGGGGACACTGCATGGTTCAACGAGCCGGCCTTCAAGCTGCAAGTCGCGTACGGTCCCGACGTGATCGAGGCCATGGCCGGCCGAAGGGACATGGGCGGCGGCGACGTGCTGGCCGTGGACAAGAAGGTCGTCAACGCGGCGGTCGGCCGGCTCGGCACGGGCGGCTGAGCCCACCATGCCGGGAAGCGATCTGGAACGGGTCCTGAGCCGGCTGGCCGCGGACCCGGCCTTCGCCGCCCGCGTGGCCGCCGATCCCGTCACCGCCCTGGCCGATCTGCGCCTGACCGCCGCCGACCTGGCGGTGGTCGAGCGGCTGGTGGCACCCGCGGTGCCGGATCCGCTGTCGGAGTCCGGGGTCCGGTTACGGCGGCTGCTGGAGGGCGGCGCAAACGACGAAGTGCTCTGCGATGATGATCCGAACACGTCACCCAGCGGCGAGGGCGGGGATTCGTAGTGGAGCAGTTCGAGATCCCGGGGGTGACCGGGGACTGGGACACCGGGATGCTGCGGCTCGTCGCCGATCCGCAGCGCGTCAGTGAGCTGATTCCACCGCGCCGCGGACCGGTGCAGGGTCCGGCGGTGTGGTGGCCGCCGGAGGAGCAGCCGGAAGTCGCCGCGTCGGTGGTGTCGCAGCAGAGGGCTGTCGCGGAGCCGTCGGCCGGCAGCTCCTCGGCCGGCAGGTCGTCGGCCGGCAGCTCCTCGGCCGGCATCTCGTCGGCCGGCACCTCCTCAGCCGGCAGATCATCGCCGGGCAGCGCCTCGGCCGCCATGGCCGCCGCCACCCTCGTCTCCCGCATCAGCGGCATGTTCGGCCAGCTCCTGCAAGCCGCGGCGCTGGGATCCTCGGTGCTGGCCACGACCTTCACCGTCGGCAACACCCTGCCGAACATGATCTACTTCCTCCTGATCGGCGGCGCCCTGAACGCGGTCTTCGTGCCGCAGCTGGTCGCCGCCACGCGCCGCGACCCGGACGGCGGCGCGGCCTACGTCGACCGCCTGCTGACCCTCGTCTTCTGCGCCCTGCTGGCGGTCACCGCGCTGGCGATGGCGGCCGCGCCGTGGATCGTCGCGGCCTCGGCGGGCGGCCTGCACCCCGAGCAGCGGGACCTGGCCGTGGCCTTCACGCGCTACTGCCTGCCGCAGATCTTCTTCTACGGCGTGTTCGCGACCGTCGGCCAAGTGCTGGGAGCGCGCGGCCGCTTCGGTCCGACGGCGTGGGCCCCGGTGCTGAACAACGTGGTGGTGATCGCGGTGTTCGCCGGTTTCATCGCGGTCGGCGGCACCGGCGGAGGCGACACCCTGACCCCGGCGCAGAGCATGTTCCTGGGCGTCGGCACCACCTCCGGTGTCGCGGTGCAGGCGGTGATCGTCCTCTGGTTCCTGCGCCGGGCCGGCATCCGCTTCCGGCCGCGCTTCGACTGGCGGGGCGCCGGGCTGGGCGCGGCCGGATCGCTGGCGAAGTGGACGCTGGCCTACATGCTCATCGGCCAGGCGGTGAACATCCTCGTGATGCACCTGGCCTCGGCGGTCGACGCCAAGGCCGCCGCCGAGCACCTGACGAGCGCCGTCGGCTACGCCGCCTACTCGCGGGCCCAGCAGGTCTGGATCCTGCCGCAGTCGGTGATCACGGTCTCGCTGCTGACGCTCCTGCTCCCCCGGATGAGCCGGGCGGCGGCCGAGGACGACCCGGCGGCGGTGCGCGACGACCTGTCGTTCGGCCTGCGCATGTCGGGCACGGTGATCGTGCCGTGCGCCTTCGCGTTCCTGGCCCTCGGGCCGCAGATCGCCGCGGTGCTGTTCGGGCACGGGAAGACCCACCCCGAGCAGGCACAGGGCATCGGTTACATGCTCGCGGCCTTCGGCCTCGGCCTGGTGCCGTTCTCGGCGCAGTACGTGATCCTGCGCGGCTTCTACGCGTTCGGCGACACCCGGACGCCGTTCACGGTCGGCCTGGTCACCGGCGCGGTGAACGCCGCGGTCGCGATCACCGCCTCGCTGACGCTGGGCGACACGCACTGGCCGGTCGTGGTGATGGCGGGCGGCTACGGCTTGTCGGCCGCGGCCGGGCTGACCTGGTCCGTGCGCCGGCTGCGGCCGAGGCTGACGGCGCGGGCCGCGGCGCCGGGGCGCGGCGTGGCGCGCGTCTACCGGCGGCTGGTCGCGGTGGCCGCGCTGGCGGCCCTGATCGACCGCTGCGCCGCGCAGAACGTCCACCGGCTGTTCGGGGACGCGCTGGCCGGCTCACTGCTGGCGGCGGCCGCGGGCGGGGGCGTCCTGGCCGGGGTCTACGTGCTGTCCGCGAAGGCGCTGCGGATCACCGAGGTGGACGTGCTGACCCGGCATCTGCGCCGGCGGTTCGCAGCGCTGACAGGGCATTGACGCACCATCCCGATATCCTCTGATCCCACCTCCGGGGGAGGTGTTCATGGACGACACGCCATGGCCGCTCATCGGGCGGGCGGCCGAGTGGGAACGGTTGCAGGCGGCGGCGCGGGCCGGCGCGGTGATCGTCGGCGCGGCCGGAGTCGGCAAGACGCGGCTGGCGCAGGAGTTCGCGCGGGAGGCCACGCGGGAGGCCACGCGCCACGCGGCGCCGGAGCGGGCGCCGGAGCGCGCGCCGGTACTGATCGTCGGATCGGCGTCGGCGTCGCGGATCCCCCTGGGCGCGGTCAGCCGGCTGCTCCCGGGCACGCCGCCGGCGCCCGACCGGACGCCGGTCGACGCGGCGCTGGCGGCGGTGCTGAACGGATCCACCCCCGATGACAGGGTCCTGCTTCTCGTGGACGACGCGCACCTGCTGGACGAGGCCTCGGCGACGGTCGTGCACCAGGCGGCGCTCTCGGGGCGGGCCACGGTGCTGGCGACGGTGCGCTCCGGGGAGACGGTCCCGGACGCGGTGACCGCGTTGTGGAAGGACCTCGGCGCGGCGCGGATCGATCTGGGCGCGCTGTCCGACACGGCGATCGCGGACCTGGTCGGCGTGGCGCTGCCGGGGCCGGTGGACGGGATCACGCTGAACCGGATCACGGCCGCGGTGCAGGGCAATGCCCTGATCCTCAGGGAGCTGATCGCCTCGGCGCGGGAGGTGGGGCTGCTCGCGCAGGCGGACGGGGCATGGCGGCTGACCGGGCCGCTGACCGCGGCGCCGCGGCTGAACGAACTGCTGCTGGCCCGGATCGGCGCGCTGACCGCGGCCGAGCGGTCGGCGCTGGAGGTGCTGGCCGTGGCCGAGCCGGTCGGGCTCGCGCTGCTGGCGGAACTGGTGCCGCCGGAGGCGGTCGAGGCGGTGGAGCGGCGCGGACTGGCGGTGGTGACGGCCGACGGCCGGCGGCGGGAGGTGCGGCTGGCGCATCCGTTGTACGGGGAGCTGCTGCGCTCCTCGATGCCGGCGATCGCCGCGCTGCGGCACAACCGCCGGGCCGCCGAGGTGGTCGAAGCGCTGGGGGCCCGGCGGCGCGGAGACGTGACGCGGGTGGCGCTGTGGCGTCTGGACGGCGGCGGCGAGGGCGTGCCGCACCTGCTGCTGGCGGCGGCGCGGCAGGCCGAGGCGTCGCGGGACCTGGCGTTGGCGGCGCGGCTGGCGCAGGCGGCGCTGGACTCCGGCGGTGGGCCGCCGGCGGCGATGCTGCTCGCCAGCGCGTGCTTCGATCTGGGGCGGCACGAGGCGGCCGCGGCGTTGCTGGTCTCGGTGCTGGAGTCCCCTGAGGAGGTGCCGGAGGAGGTGCTGGCCACGGTGCCGTTCCTGCTGTCCGGTCCGCTCGGGATGGGCGGCGACGACGCCGGCGCGCTGCTCGCCGCCATCGCGACCGCCGAGCGGCGGATCACGACGCCGCGGTGGCGGGCGCAGGTGGAGGCCGTGCACGGGCACATGCTGTCGTACGTCAACAGCACCGGCCGGGCGCGGGAACTGGCCGAGCCGCACCTGACGGATCCGCATCCGGCCACCCGGGGCAACGCGCTGCTGGGCGCGGCGCTGGCCGACAACCTGACCGGGCACCTGGACCGGGCGGTCGAGCGGCTGGACCTCGGCACGGCGGCGCTGCTGGAGAGCGGGCTGCCGATGAGCGCGAACCACGACGGCCTGATGGGCTGGCAGGCGTGGCAGATGTGCGACGTGCCGGACCTGGCGGGTGCGCTGGCGATGGCGGAGGCGACGTACCGGTCGTCGGTCGACAGCCGGGCGCGGCCCGGGCAGGCGTTCGCGTGTCTGGCGTGGTCGCGGGCGGAGCTGCGCGGCGGGCGTCCGGCGTCGGCGCTGCGGTACGCGGCCGAGGCGTTCGCGGTGTTCCGGGAGGTGCGCTCGCGGGCGTGCCAGCGCTGGGCGGCGGCGCTGCGTCTGCAGGCGGCGGCGCAGCTGGGCGATCTGGAGCGGGCGCGGGCGGCGGCCGAGGATCTGGAGGCGGCGCGGCGAGGGCCCGGCGGCGTGCGCCGGCTGGACTGCGAGGTGGCGGTCGCGCGGGCCTGGTACGCGGCGGCGACCGGCGACCCGGCGGCGGCGCGCGCCGTCCTGACCGCGAGTGTCGAGGGCTCGCTGGCCGAGGGGGCGGTCGGAGCTGCGGTGACGACCGGCTTCGAGCTGCTGCGCCTGGGGGTGCGGGCCCCGCTGATCCGGGACCTGCGGGCCCGGGTCCCGCAGGATTGGCGGCTCGGGCGGCTGGTGGTGGACTTCGCGGCGGCGTTCGGGGACGCCGGGGCGCTGCTGGCGGTGTCGGAGCGGTTCGAGGCGTTCGGGATGCGGCTGGCGGCGGCGGAGACGGCGGAGCTGGCGGCGGCCGGGTTCGGGGACGCGGGCGAGTCGCGGCGGGCGGCGGCGGCCCGGAGCCGGGCCCGGCGGTTGGCAGAGCTCTGCGAAGGCGCGCGGACGCCGTTGCTGGCGACGGCGACGCGGACCGCGCCGGGCCGGCTGTCGCGGCGGGAGTACGAGATCGCGATGCTGGCGGCGGGCGGGGCGAGCAACCGGGCGATCGCGGACGCGCTGGTCCTGTCGCCGCGGACGGTGGAGAACCATCTCAACCGGGCGTACGCGAAGTTGGGGATCGCGGGGCGGGGGGATCTGCCGGCCGTGCTGCCGCCGCCTTTCACCTGACCAGCGGTGCCCCGGGCGGCCGGGACGGGTTCGGGCCGGACGGGCGGGTTACCGTGAGGGAATGAGCAGGTCGGCGGTCTCTGACACGTTGCCGGTGATCGATCTGTCGCTGGCGGACGGGTCGGAGGGTGACCGGGCCCGGCTGCACAACGCGCTGCGCGCGGCCGCGACCGACGTCGGGTTCTTCCAGCTGGTCGGCCACGGTGTGACCGAGGAGGAGACGGCCGCCCTGACCGGTGCCATGCGGGCGTTCTTCGCCCTGCCGGAGGCCGACCGCCTGGCGATCAGCAACCTGAACTCCCCGCACTACCGCGGCTACACCCGCACCGGTGACGAGCAGACGGCCGGCGCGCAGGACTGGCGCGACCAGCTGGACATCGGCACGGAGCTGCCGTCGCACGTGCCGGGGCCGGGCGAGCCGCCGTACTGGTGGCTGCAGGGCCCCAACCAGTGGCCGAAGGCCCTGCCGGAACTGCGCCGCGCCGCGCTGGCCTGGATCGACCGCCTCGCCGGCGTCTCGGCCCGCCTGCTCCACGAGCTGCTCGCCGCGATCGGTGCCCGCCCCGACTTCTACGACGACGCCTTCGCCGGCCATCCGCACCTGCATCTGAAGCTGGTCCGGTACCCGGGCACCGCGCCGCACGGCGGCGGCCAGGGCGTCGGCACGCACAAGGACTACGGTTTCATCACCCTGCTGCTGCAGGACACGGTCGGCGGGTTGCAGGTGCGGCGCCAGGACGGAACGTTCCTGGACGTGCCGCCGCTGCCGGGCGCGTTCGTGGTCAACCTCGGCGAGCTGCTGGAGGTGGCCACGGACGGGTATCTGAAGGCGACGAGCCACCGCGTGGTCAGCCCGCCCGGGGAACGTTACTCGGTGCCGTTCTTCTACAACCCGCGCCTGGACGCGCACATCGAGCCGTTGGAGTTCCCGCACTCGCACCACGCGCCGGGCGCGACGGACGATCCCTCGAACCCGTTGTACGCGGAGTTCGGGCGGAACGAGCTGAAGGGGTACATGCGGGCGCATCCCGAGGTGACGCGGAAGTTCCATCGGGAGTTGCTAGGCGATTAGGCGCGGGGAATGCCGCCACGTTTCCCGGCGTTGCCTCCGGCGGACGGCCGCCAAGATCGACGCAGCCGAGATCGACCGAGGCGCCGGGAGACGAGGGATCGATGAAGTACTCGCTGCTCGACGTCGCGGCGGTGGCACCCGGTGAGCATCCGGCCGACGCGCTGCACGGTGCGGTTCCGCTGGCGCGGGCCGCGGCGCGGTCCGGCTATGAGCGTGTCTGGTACGCCGAACACCACAACATGACGGCCATCGCCTCCGCCGCCACCAGTGTGGTGATCGCGCACGTCGCGGCGCACACGGAGGGCATCCGGCTGGGGGCCGGCGGGGTGATGCTGCCGAACCACGCGCCGCTGGTGATAGCGGAGCAGTTCGGGACGCTGGCAGCGCTGCATCCGGGGCGGATCGACCTGGGGCTGGGGCGCGCTCCGGGCACCGACCAGGCCACGTTGCGGGCGCTGCGCCGCGTTCCGGAGTCGGCCGACGCCTTCCCGCAGGACGTGCTGGAGCTGCAGGGGTACCTCACCGGCCAGACGCGGATCCCCGGGGTGCGGGCCACGCCGGGTGACGGCTCGAACGTGCCGCTGTACATCCTCGGCTCCTCGCTGTTCGGCGCGCAGCTGGCCGCGGCGCTGGGCCTGCCCTACGCGTTCGCGTCCCACTTCGCGCCGGACGCGCTGGAGGCGGCGACCGAGATCTACCGTGAGGAGTACCGGCCGAGCGAGGCGAACCCGGAGCCGTACCTGATCGTGGCGGCGAACCTGATCGCGGCGCCGACCGAGGAGGAGGCACGGGCCCAGTTCCGGGCCGCGCAGCGGTGGCGGGCCCAGCGGTTCCTCGTGCGCAACGGGCCGGAGCTCAGCGCTGATGAGCTCGACGAGCTGCTGGCGACGCCCGCGGGCGACCACGTGAAGACCATGATGCGGGTGACCGCGGCGGGGACGCCGGAGCAGGTGGCCGGGTACATCGAGCGGCTGGCCGCGCGCACCGCCGCCGACGAGGTCATGCTGGCCCCGGCGTCGCCGGTGCGGGCCGAGCGGATCCGGGCGGTGGAGCTCGTTCCGGCGCCGGCTCCGGCGCTACAGACTTCGGTTTCCTCGTAGGTCGCGGCCGCCGCCCGGCCCGAGGTTGCCGAAACCGGTACCGAGACGGCCCAACCGGCTGGCGCCGCGGCCGGTCGGCGGCCAAGGTGGAAGCCATGGCGGACGCTGGCATGCGAAGCAGACGACGGACACGGGCCCGCGGCGTCGCGGGTCTGGCGCTGGTGGCGGCGGCGGGTCTGCTGTCCGGCGCGTGCGGGGGCAGCGCCAAGCCGGCGGCTTCGAACACCGGTACGCCATCGACGACCACGACGAGCCAGGCGCCCACGACTCCGACGCCGCCCAGCCCGACGCCGACGAAGCCCACCACGTCGCCGACCGGTCCGACCACGACCAAGCCGGCTCCGCCCCCGGCGACCGCGCCCACCACACCCACCACGCCGTCGAACCTCACCCTGCAGCAGCAGGCGGGCCAGCGGATCGTCTACTCCTACCAGGGCCTGACCCCGCCGGCGCACCTGCTGGACCTGATCCGCCAGGGCCGCGTCGCCGGCATCATCTTCTTCAGCGGCAACATCTCCAGCCGCGCGCAGATCACCGACGTCATCACCCAGCTGCGCCAGGCCCAGCAGCAGAGCCCGGTGCACCTGCCGCTGCTCCTGATGACCGACCAGGAGGGCGGCGTGGTCCGCCGCCTGCCCGGCCCGCCGGACCTGTCGGCCAAGCAGGTCGGCCAGAGCGCCGACCCGGTCGGGGCCGCGACCGCCTCCGGCAAGGCGGCCGGGGTCAACCTGGCGGGCGTCGGCATGAACCTGAACCTGGCCCCGGTGCTGGACGTCTCCCGCACCCCCGGCGACTTCATCGACGCCACCCAGCGCTCCTTCAGCGAGAACCCGAACCAGGTCTCGAAGCTGGGCGCCGCGTTCATCACGGCCCAGCAGAACGTCGGCGTGGCCGCGACCGGCAAGCACTTCCCCGGCCTGGGCTCGGCGCCGGCCGGTTCGAACACCGACCTGCGCCCGGTGACGCTGACCATCCCGCTCGCCCAGCTGCGCGCGGTCGACGAGTTCCCCTACGGCGCGGCGATCAGCAGCGGCGTGAAACTCGTCATGATGTCCTGGGCCGTCTACACGAACCTGGACCCGAACCGCCCCGCGGGCCTGTCCTCGACGGCGGTGCAGTCGGAGCTCCGCGGCCGCAACGGCTTCCAGGGCGTGACGATCACCGACGCCCTGGAGGCCGGCGCCCTGCAGGCCTACGGCGGCGCCGGCAACCGCGCGCTGCTGGCGGCCGGCGCCGGGATGGACCTGCTGCTGTGCTCCTCCGGCGACCCGGCGCAGGGCGACGCCGCGGCCCAGGCCCTTGTCGACGGGGTGAACAGCGGGAAGCTGAGTCGCTCCGGGTTCGACGCGGCGCTGAACCGGGTCAACGCCCTGCGGGGCGGGCTGAAGTAAGATCACCGGATGCCAATACTTTGACATCACTACATCGACAGCGGACCAGAGTAGCGTCGGTGCCGACTTCCCGTATGGCCGTGTCGATAGATAGAATCTCACCTGGGGAGTCATTCCATCGGGGGCCTGACGATTACGGCCAGGACGTCGCTCGCCAGTGACGGCCAGGCCCGGACGTGCCCTGCGACAGTTCTGGCAGCATCTGGACCGCTTCGGTAGGGACACGACAACATGAGCACACCGCCTGAGGACCGACAGCCGAATCCGTGGCGCCCGCCCCTGCAGGGCCCACGCCCGGGCGACGAAAACGTCCCTGGGCCGTCGTCGTCCCACTCCGCTCCGCCCCCGATGGGGTCGCCGTACGGGGCACCGCTGTCGAACAACGCGGGCAACAGCGGCGGCTCGATGCCCCAGCAACCACCGCAGCCGCGGCCGCCCGTGCCTCCTCAGGGAGGCCCGGTCTGGGGGCCGGGACAGACTCCGCCTCCGTTCGGTTCCCCGGACGGCCGCAGCTCGAACCTCACCATCCCGCCGGCGCCGTCGACCAGGGACTGGGGCAACACCAGCGCGGGTTTCGCCCCGCCGCCGCAGTTCTCGTACAACCCGGACCAGCCGCTGATGACGCCCCCTCCTTCGGTTCCGCCGCCGAAGAAGAGCCGCAAGCGTCTGGTCATCGCCGTCTCGAGCGCCGTCGTCGTGGCGGCCGCCGCCGTCACCGGAGGCGTCATTCTGATGTCGCACGACGACTCCGACAAACCCGCCGTCACCGGTGGCCCGTTGACGACCGACACGCACACCTCGGACGCCCCCAGGCCGCCTTCCGCCGACCCGGTGTGGAAGGCCGAGGCGAACACGGACCCGAACGCGAAGACGACCCTCGGCAGCTGGCTGACCGACTCGAACTCCGTCATCCGCGGCGACACCACCGGACTGCAGTCCTACGACATCAAGACCGGCAAAGAACTGTGGACCTTCGCCCCGAACCAGGGCGAGACACTCTGCGAGATGAGCCGCGTGGCGAGGAGCAAGGTCGGCGTTCTGCGCTACGGACAGAACGGCAACTGCACCTCGGTCGCGGCCATCGACACCGGCAGCGGCAAGCCGCTCTGGACCGCGACGATCCCCGGCGGCGGCCCCGACAACTCGTCGATATCCCTCACCGACGGCCTGGTGTCCGGCACCGGCGGCAACCTGCTGACCGTCTGGAACGCCGCCGACGGCAAGAAGCTGTGGGACGCGGACCTGGCCAAGGCCAACCCCACCTGCCGCCTGATCCAAGCCGCCGTCCGGGGCACCTCCGCCGCAGTGCTCGCCGACTGCGGCAAGGGCGCGACCGTCCTGATGAAGGACGGCCACACCGGCGCCGACCAGTGGCAGACCCCCCTGCCACCGGCCCCGGCCCCCGACGCGCACTACACACTGGTGCAGGCCGCATCCCCGGCCGTCGTCCACATCGAGGCCACCCAGCAGGGCTCCACCCCGGCCGACCAGTACGTCGCCCTCAGCGACAAGGGCCAAATCCAGTCGACCTTCAACGGCACCGGCCCCTTCGGCCAACTGGAACCCCGCCTCGGCCCGGAGGGCAAGCAAGCCCAGGTCGCCCACATGCAGGGCAACATCCTGGTGGAACCCACCACCGCCACGGACCCGGCCACCGGCAAACCCTCAGCCTCCGGCCTCGTCGCCATCGACACCGCCACCGGCAAGCAGCTGTGGCAATCACCGGCCATGAACGGCTCCCCCGTCGCCATCGTCGCCCTGGACCCGGACACGACCGTCGTCCTCGACGGAGGCAACACCAAGGCCGGCCCGGGCGCCCGCCTGCTGGCCTTCTCGACGATGAGCGGCACAGCGAAGACTTCCCCGATCCCGGACCCGCTGGGACCGGACTGGGCCGGCACGTCAGCGGCGTATCTCGTCGGGGACCGGCTGGTCGTGGTGCCGGCGCAGCCGACGAAGGGGGCTTCGATGGTGGCTTTCGAGGTGAAGCAGTAGGAAAAGCCTATGGCTGCCATTCGACTCAGTGCCTGGCCGTGAAATCGGCGGTCTCGATCGGGGCATGAGGATCCGTAAGTGGCCTGACGACTTCACGGACAGGCACTCACAGTCTTCGAGTGAGCTGTTCCCCGCCCTGTCGGCGAAGTTCGGTTGGCAGATGACCTCGGCTCGGTCGGATACCAAGCTTGGTCGGCCGAGTTGAGGATGCCGAGTGGCCCACCTGGGATCTCAGGCGGGCCATTCGGGCTTTCAGATCCTTTGGAACTGTCGTCGCGCAGCAAGCGCCGTGTGAAACGCTCTGTCGTGGAGCTTGTTCCAACCGGCTGCTCGCGGCGAAAGCTGGCTCCTGGTCGGTTAGGACCCGATGGCCTGCCAGGCGCCGAACGTCCGCGAGGAACCGGCGGTCTGCTGGGTTCCCACATAGAGCAGGCCATCGGTACCGATCGTGGTGAGCACGACCTTGCCGTTGGAGTCGACAGCGGCGGCCGGCAGGTTCTCGATCATTCCGCCGAGCGCCGTCCACGCATTCGAGAAGGTCCCGTTCGCAGTAGCCTGCGTCGTGACGCTGACGCCGCTGCTGTTGTCTTTCTGGAACACGAAGATCCGGCCGTCGCTCCCGGTAGTGGTGGTCACCGCCACGCTACCGACGCCACCGTTACCGGAGAAGTCCTGTGCCGTCATGTTCCACGTGCCGTCGGCGTTCTCGGTCACGGCCTTGACGTCACTACCGCCGGACTGACGGAAGACCACCTCGAGCCGTCCGTCCTGGCTGCGGCCGACGACCGGCTGGTCGGTGATGCCACCCTTGACCCACTGCGTGGTGTCCCAGGAACCCGTTCCGTTCGCAGCGCCCTGGCCCCAGTGCGCCAGCCAGCAGGACAGCGTGGGCACGCCCCAATCCGGCAGCGTCGTCTGGATGTCGCAGCGAGTGGCGAACAGCTGCAGACGGCCACTGCGGTCGGAGGCCACGGACAAGCCGTCCTGGACGCCTCCACCCCCGCCGAGGTCGGCCCACGCGCCGAACGATCCGCCGGGGCTGGACTGCGTCCGGCTGCTGACACCACCATCATGGTTCTTCACGAAGACCTGGAGGTCGCCGTTGGCGTTGACACCGACGGCGGGCAGGCCGGTCTGATCGCCGCTGGTGTCGGGGTTGCCCAAGCTGGTCCATGCCCCGAAGTCGGCCCCGGCGGCGGTCTGCGTCGCCGTGAGCACCTCGCTGGTGTCCGTCGTCGAGTCGTAGCGCAGCGCGAAGAGCTGAAGGCGGCCATCGGTGTTCCGGGCGATGCTCACCTGCGGGGCCAGAGCGCCACCGGGATCGGCCAGGGCCTGCGGTCCGGCCCATGCCCCGCCCGGAGAGGTCTGGTACCAGCGCATGACCGTACCGTCCTCGACCGCGAACGCCTCGATGCGGCCGTCGGCGTCGGTGGCGGTCCAGGAACTGCCGGCCGGCCAGCGCTGATACTCACGCTTCGGCCACGCCTTGTAGTCGGGGTCGGGCCTGTAGTTGTCGAAGAAGTAGGCGTTGGCGTCGTGGTTCTCATAGACGACGAAGATCGCCCGCTTGTCAGTACGCTGCGTGGAGCTGAGGTTGTCGGGCAGGTTGTTGATGGCGTAGTCGCGGTAGTGCTCGAGCACCACATGCCGGTTCCCGCCGGGGCCGTGATACCCGGCCATCGCCTGATCCGTGAAACTCCCCGCCGCGAGATGGTCGACGTTGTCGCCGAAGTAGTTGTAAATGTTGCTCGGCTGCTGAGTCCGGACGACGGTCGGCTGATACTGGTTGAGGATGCTCTGAAGGGTCTGGATCAGACGCTGCTTCGTGTAGGTCTGCGGCGTCGGCGTCACGATCGGGTTGTTCGGCACGAACGTCGACACCGACGACAACGTGCCGTCGTTGAGACCCGAGAGGTTGTCGACGTCGCTCGGGTCGCCGCCGTCCTTGAGGCTGAGGAAGATCAGCTTGATCTGCGGCGCACCGACCAGCGTGTCCATCTCGTAGTCGGCACTCGTCGGACGCACGATGTTCTGCCGATTCCAGTTGTTCGCCAGGCCCATCATCGCGGCGTAGGCCGCACGGGAGCCCTCCTCCCGTGCCTCGGCGAAGTCCGCCTGCGACAGCGTGATGTTCCCCGACGGGTCCCGTCCGCCGTCAGCCTCACCGGCCGTCAGGAACACCGTGACGTTCGGGCGCCCGGCTCGCAACGGCGCGGCCAGATCCGGGTTGAGGAAGAGGACGTCGTCGTCCTCGTGCGCGATGATGTTCACGTAGCTGGTCGGGTCGGAACCCGTGGCAGCCTGCGCCGACGACGCGGCGCCCTGAACCAGGGCGCCGCAGGCGAGAACCGTGGCCATCGCGACCATCGAGGCTGGCCGCCCCCACGCCGTCGTTCTTCTCTTGTGCACGTACAACCCCTCCGCTCGGCCCGATGGCGCCGGGTCACGTCGCGGGGATGGCAGCGCGCATCGCAGTGACCATAGTTCTCAGACTCCCCGCTCG
Source organism: Catenulispora subtropica (assembly GCF_039531675.1). Taxonomy (NCBI): domain Bacteria; kingdom Bacillati; phylum Actinomycetota; class Actinomycetes; order Catenulisporales; family Catenulisporaceae; genus Catenulispora; species Catenulispora subtropica. The sequence continues at coordinate 22,263 of NZ_BAAAQM010000030.1, read as the reverse complement.
GCCTGCCACGAAGGGCTGGCCGTCCGCACATTGAAACACAGGGCGCCCACCACGGCACCGCCGAAAACCGCCCCGTTACCCCTGAACGGCGTTGATACGCAGACCCTGACTCTGCGTAGGCAAAGACTATGCAAAGTCAGGGCTCGAATTATGACCGTCCATGAGTGATCATGCTCATCAGTGGGGGATTCCATCCGTTGTCGTCGCGATCACAAAGTGCTGTGATCATCGATCGGCAACCTGGTTTCGTCTTCGCGGGGTTCTGGGGTGGGTACATGGCGCGTCGTCGGGTGTGGCTGAACGTTGGCCTGGGTCTTGTGCTGTCAGTGACGACAGGGCTGTCGGTCCTGTCACCGACGGGGGCGGAACCCGCCAGAGCAGCGAGCAAGTTCAGTGTCGGCGCGCCTTTGACGCCGGTGAAGCCCGGCACGCCGCCGGTGCCCAAGGCGCCGAAACACACGCCGCTGGTATCAACACCAGTGCCAGCGCCACCGGTGTGGCCGTCCGCCGCCACCGCTGTGGTGCAAGTCAGTGGGGCTCCGGCGAAGGCAGGTAATTCGGCGCTGTCAGTGGCTGCAGCCGCGCCCGGAACACCTGTCGCGCTGGCCAAGGCGGCGGACAATTCGGCGCCAGCTGTGGAGTCGTCCAGCCCATCGCAAGTCAAGGTGGAGGCATTCGATCAGGCCACTGTCGCCAAGCTGCACGGTGTCGGGGTCGCCTTCCGGCTGACGCGTGCCGACGCCGCGACGGCGCAGCAGAAGTCCGGGCAGGCAGCCGCGGCAGCGAAGCCGGCGCCCGTGTCGGTCAAGGTGGACTATTCCGGGTTCCGCAACGCGTACGGCGGTGACTTCGCCACCCGCTTGCAGCTGTTCGCCTATCCGTCGTGTTACCTCACGACCCCGTCGCTGTCGACATGTTCGGTGCGGACGCCGGTGAAGGCGGTCAACGACACTGCTGCTGGCGCACTCACCGCGACAGTGGCCGCGGACGGCGACCCGGCGGCTGTGGCCGCCCAGATCCCGTCGACCAAGACCACCTCTGCTTCAGGCTCGATATATGTGTTGGCCTCGACGGCATCATCGCCGAGCGGAAACTACGCGGCATCGCCGCTGAACGCCGGCGAACGATGGACAACCGATCTCAACTCTGGTGCGTTCACCTACAGCTATCCGTTCAAGGCTCCGGCGGTACCGGGCGCGGTGACGCCGACGTTGAGCGTGAACTACAACTCACAGAGCGTCGACGGCCACACCGCCGCGAACAATCCGCAGGCCTCGCAGTCCGGGATCGGTTGGTCGGTGGGCCAGAACTACGTGCAGCGGGACTATGAGTCCTGCGCGATCCAGGGCGTCCAAGCCCACAATGGATGGTCGCTGGACGAGTGCTGGGACAACGACAACCTCACGCTCTCGCTGAACGGAGTGACCTCTGAGCTGATCCGCGATACCACCACCAGCGGCTGGCGGCTGAAGAACGACAACGGTTGGACCGTAGAACGACTGACCGGGGCGGACAACGGCGACAACAACCCTCAGGCGCCTGGCGAGTACATACGGATCACCACAAACGACGGCACGAAGTACACCTTCGGACAGAACGAGGTTTGGAACGGCCGCTCGCCGGAATCGGCCTGGCTGGTGCCGGTGTTCAGTATTCCGGGTAACTCGCCGCCGAACTCGCCGTCATGTAACGCTGGCGGGACCGGGCCGGACTTCGAGTACTGCATGATGCCTTGGCGCTGGATGCTGGACAAGGTCGAAGATCCGCATCACTCCATCGCAAGGTACTTTTATGGCACTGAGCGGAACAACTACAAAATGCGTAACGGATCGGGCACGGGTACGTACACCCGTGGGGGGTTCCTGCAAGAGATCGACTACGGGATACCAGGAGTTGCAACCTCTGCGGCGGCCCGTGTACTGCTGTACTACGGCAGCCGCTGCAACATCTCGGGTCGCCCGGTGCATTTCGAGAGGCCGGATCCGTGCCCCGCGATCTCGACCGACAACGCGTCGATTTGGCCGGATGTTCCCTATGATCTGCAGTGCGACAACACGTCGTGCCCGAACGTGGGTCCCTCGTTCTGGTCTCAATACGCACTGGTGAACGTCGAGACCGACGTCTTCGATCCACGGTCGAATGCAATGCCGGCAGTGGACAGCTGGGATCTAAGCTATATGTTCCCTGCCATCACAGGTGGACCAGCCATACTGTGGCTGGCCTCTATCCAACACCACGGTGTGGACAACGGCGCCGCAGACGAAGCCCCGATCTACACCTACAGTGCCGAATACAACAACCGTCTGATGACCACGAACCCGCCCAACGGCGGGACTCTGAACATGCTCCGGCTCACCGCCATCAGCAACGAACTCGGCGCGGAGACCGACGTCCAATACGGCACACCCAACGCGTGCGACCCGGCTTTACTGCCAACCCAGGACTCCTCGAACGGCGACTGCTTCGAGGAGCCGAATCCGCCAAGCGCCTCGGACCCCAACCCGAGCGGCTACCAGTGGTACGTCAAGTACCAGGTGACGGCGACCTGCACCTTCGATCTGGTCGCCGATTCCAGCACAGGTAACCAGTTCATCGAGAACACGCAATATCTGTATGGAAAGAACGCCGGAGCGATAGGCGGGCAGGGCTTAGGTGCGGCATGGCACATGGCGCAGCCGCTGGTGTCAACGTCCCCGTACTACAACGACTACCGCGGCTACGCGGTCGTCGAGGTGGTCAAGGGCGAGCCGAACAACGGCGGGTTCTTCACCATCGGCACGATGGAGTCGGTCGACCAGTACCTCTTCTACCGAGGCCAGTACGACGACTACAAAAAGTCGACGAGCACCTACCGGGACGAGACGGTCACCCCGTTCCCAGACCTGAAGGGAACCACCCAGGCACCCCAGCCGGACTACGAGTTCTTCGCCGGCAAGATGCTCCAGCACATCCAGCACGACCCGAACGACGGCAATGCGCTGACCTGGGACATGAAGCAGTACTTGGTGCAACAGACCGCCACCGGGTATCTGCTGCCGAACGACCGCAGCCACAACGCCTTCCGCATCACCAACGACAACGACACGTCCCAGGCGTTCAAGGCCGACGGCAGCATCCGTGAAATCAAGACCGACTCCGCCATCGACGCGTTCGGGAACACCACCGCGCTGATGCACTACGGCGAGACCGGCGTCAACCTCAATGAGTACTGCACCGCCACCGCGTACTCGCAGGCAGCGGACCACACATGGGAAGCGCCCTACGACGTCAAGACGCTGGCAGGCACCTGCCAGGGCGGACTCTCAGCAGAGACGTTCCTCTACTACGACAACCAGGCGACCTGGGGCGCCTCCCCGCAGCAGGGCGACGTCACCAAGACCGTCACGGCCCCAGGCATGAACCAGACCGTCACCACGACCGCGACCTACGACATCTACGGACGCATCGCCACCAGCACCGATGCTGACGGCAACCAGTCGACGACCACCTATAGTCCTGCCACAGGTATCCCGACTTCGGTGACTACAGCTGACGCCCAGGGGCATTCCACGACGACGACTTACGACATCGCACGCGGGCTGCCAGTAAGCGTCACCGATGCGAACTACAACGTGACCAACGAGACATATGACGCACTGGGTCGGCTGACATCGGTATCACTGCCCGGGGACGCGGCTGGTTCACCGTCGTACAAGTTCTCCTACAGCATTCCCTACACCAATCCCACCGGCGGTTCAGGCTCCGGAAGCGCGAACACGAACGTACCGGCAAGTGCCAAGACAGAGAAGCTGCAGGCTGACGGCTCCTATGCCGCCTCCTACACCTTCATGGACGGCCTTGGCCGCTCCATCGAGACCCAGACCCCGACCACGGGCGGATTCTCGGTGGCGACCACCGGTTACGACAGCCTCGGCCGCAAGGTCCTCACCGAAGGTCCGAACTTCCTGGCCACCGGCCTGGGCACGTTCCAATTCTGGGGCCCGGCCAACAACAACGACGGCGTGTCCACCCAGACCTGGTACGACACGCTGAGCCGGCCGACGAAGTCGACGAACTTCTACAATCGGCAGACTGTCGTCCGAAACGGCGCAGCTCAGACCACGACGACGGACTACTGGGCCGACCAGTCCAAGACCGTGCCGCCAGCGCCGTCGGGGGCGTGGTCCGTCACCAAGTACGACGCCTTCGGTCACAAAGTGGAGGTCGACGAGCCTGGACCGGTCGGTTCCCAGGTCGTGACTAAGTACGGCTATGACGTGCTAGGCGACCTGAACTCGATCACGGACAACGCCGGGCACCAGACCACCTACAACTATGACTGGCTGAAGCGGCGGACCAGCACCCACGACCCGGACACCGGGCAGTCGACCACCCGGTATGACGGTGCGGGCAACGTCATCCAGAGCCGGGACGCCAACTTCAACTTCCTGAACAGCGCCTACGACTCGGCGAACCGCAAGACCATCTCCGAGATCAGCGATGCCGCGATCGGCGTGTGGTATCTCAACGAGTCCACCACCAACGCGTCGTCGCCCAGCATGGCCGCCGATGCTTCCGGTAACGGACGCAACGCCACCGCCTCCGGGTCTATCACCCACGTCGTGGCCGGTCCCAAGCCCGGGCTGTTCGCGACCGGCTTCGATGGCATCGGCACCAGCATCACCACTTCAGGCCCGATCCTGGACACCTCCAAGAGCTTCAGCGTCTCGGCATGGGCGAACCTGACCGCAGGTGGGGCATGGCAAGAGGTGCTGTCGCAGGACGGGACGCAGGCCTCCGGGTTCTTCCTGCAGTACGACAAGGACGACAATGCCTGGGCGTTCTCCCGCTGCCCCACCGACACAGTGAACTGCACCGCGGCCCGCGCCCACGCTTCGACACCGCCGGCCACAGGCACCTGGACCCAACTGACCGCCAGCTTTGACGCCAGCACTGGCGCCATGAAGCTATACGTCAACGGCCAACTCGCAGGCAGCGCCACCGACACCACCCCGGTCGGCTCGTCCGGACCGCTGGCCATCGGCCGAGGCCTGTTCAACGGCACCAAAACCGACTACTTCAAGGGCCAGATCTCCGACGTCCGCGTCTACGACATCCCCTTGAACGCCACCCAGGCCAGCAACCTCTACCAGCGCGGCTCGACCACCGGAGCCATAGACCCGGCCGCGGCCTACACCTACGACAATCAAGCCGGCGGCTTCGGCAAACCGTCCACCGCCACCTCCTACAGCGACGGCGGGGCGTACACGGTGGCCGGCAATGGCTACGACGCCCAAGGCCGATCCCTCGGGACCAGCTGGAACATCCCCTCATCCGAAGGCGCCCTGGCCGGCACCTACACCGAGACCATCGGTTACGACAAGGCCGGACACCAGAACACAATCACCTACCCGGCCGCCGGTGGCCTGGCTGCAGAGACAGTCACCACCAACTACGACAACCTCGGCCAGCCCACGACCACCAACGGTGGCCTGGGAACCCTTGTCACCAACACCACCTTCGATGGTCTCGGCCGCATCACCGGCCGCACCCTCGGCAACACCGGCCTCGGCCAGACTGTACGCGGCTATGGGTATGAGCAGGACACCGAAGCGCTGTCGACGATCGCAGCCAGGACCACGAACAACTCCGGGACGGTTCAGATCCAAGCCGACACGTACAACCGCGACGCGGCCGGCGACGTCACTTCCATCACCAGCCCGACACAGAACCAGTGCTTCACCTACGACGGCCAAGCCCAAATGACCCGGGCGTTCACCACCGACAGCGCCACCTGCGCCGGACCGAATCCCACGTACGGACCGTCCCCCTACGACGTCACCTACGGCATCGACGGCCTCGGTAACATCCTGCAGACCACAGATAATATCGCCAGCACGACCCACATCTGGCAGTACAACGATGCCAACCACGTCCACGCCCTCACCAACAACGGCGGCGACACCTACGGGTACGACGCCAACGGGGACATGACGAGCCGCAGCGTCGACGGGCTCTCGTCCACCCTCGCCTGGAACGAACAGCAACAGTTGAAGAGCGTCGTCCAGGGCCCTTACACAACCGGCTTCGTCTACTCCGCGGATGGCGGACGCTTGATCCGTCACGACACCGGCACTAACCAGGCGACGTTGTTCCTGGGGCCCGAGGAACTAGTCCTCAACGGAAGTACCATTACGGCCCACCGCACCTACGCCAGCGGCAGCGCGTCCGTCGCCGAACGCACCCCGACCACCCTGACCTGGCTGCTGAGCGACGCTCAGGGCAGCGCCCAGATCACGGTCAACTCGGCTACCGGCGCCGTCACCCGCCAGTTCTACACCCCCTACGGTGCACAGCGAGGTGGAAACCTCCTGCAGTCGATCACAGACAAGGGCTTCCTGGGCCATGTCGAGGACTACAACACCGGGCTGGTCCAGGACGGGGCCCGCTACTACGACCCCAGCATCGGCCACTTCATCAGCCCGGACCCCATCAACACCGGGGCCCCAAGCGGACTCAACGCGTACAACTACGCCGGCGACAACCCCGAGACAGCAAGCGACCCCAGTGGCCTCATGGCCGTCGATGGCGGCGAGGGTGGCTGCGGTTACGAGACTGGGGGCGCTGCGAAGCATTGCCTAGACATGGTCCAGAAGATGTACCAGGACGCCCGCGAGATGGAGTTGCACCAGCAGGAGGAAACGCTGGTGAACTCTGGCGATACCAAGCTGCTGAAGAGCGTACTGAAGTTCGCCTGGCATGCTTCCTCTGCCAGCGACGTGTATGACTGCGCCGCGCACGCGTCAGTGAGCGGATGCAGCTCGGCAGCAGCCTCGGTGGCCTTGACCGTATTCACGGGTGGTGAGAGCGCTGTAGCCAAGGGCGCGGCCGAAGCCGTCGGCAAGGACGTAGTAAAAACGGGCACTAAGGACGCAGTAAAGACCAGCGAGAAGGATGGAGCCGACGCCCTCGCCGATGCAGCTAGCTGCGCCTTGCCGCACTCCTTCACCGCGGCTACACCAGTCCTGATGGCCGACGGCACCTCAAAACCCATCGAGCAGGTAAAGGTTGGCGACACTGTAACTAACGCGGACCCTGCCACGGGTGCCACACAGCGCCATAATGTTGACGCAGTTATCGTCACGAAGACCGACCACGACTTCGCCGACGTCACGATCACGACACCGAACGGCGACCAGACCGTTCACACTACCTATCATCACCCGTTCTACTCGGTAGACAATGCCTCTTTCATTGAGGCCGTGAAACTGAAGCCCGGCGACAGGCTCGAGACACCCGACGGCGCAGTGAAGGTGTCGGCAGTACGCCTGTTCCACGACAGCCAGACGACCTACGACCTGACGATCGACGGGCTGCACACGTACTATGTCCTGGCTGGCGATACGCCGGTGTTGGTCCACAACACTCAATGCCGTACCGCAGATGGCAAATTTGCCAAGAGCGACGGAACTCCGGGCCGTGTCGGCGCGATTGACGAAAGAACGACACTAGACCAGCTGGAGCTCGACGGAGCTCCTGTTGTTCGAGGCTCTGTGACGGTCAGAGTCCCTGGCGTTGGTGAGCGAATCTATGACGGCGCAGTCCAGATTGACGGTAAGTGGTATGGCGTCGAAACAAAGGGCGGAACGTCGCCGTTGACGCCGCGCCAACAAGCCGCAGATGCCTGGCTTAACACCCCTGGAAATACAGCAACAAGCGTCGGGGGCAACAGCGGGTACAATCTGGAGGGTGTCTTCTATAGCTGGGTTCCGGACGCAGCAGGCTGAGGATGAAGGCGCCAGGCAGCGAAGAAAAGAGGAGCTATGAGTTTTGATCTCGCCGTCTGGCGTCCTTCCTCGGACCAGCTAACCGCTGAGGAAGCATCGCAGTTCTACTCGGACCTGTGCTCGCGGCCGTTCCAGAGTTTCGTCCCAGGGCAGGAGATGCAAGCGTTCGTCGATGCGGTTGTCGAGCGCTACAGCGCACTGCGCGGCACCGCTGACCTGCCCTGGGCGGCGGAGCCAGACATCGCAGACGATTGCGCGATCATGCCGATCCAGTCTGCTCTCGCGGACGACGTCTTTCCGATCGTTCGTGACCTTTCGCGAGAGCGAGGGCTGGTGTGCTTCAACCCTCAGGGACCGGCTGTCTACCAGTCTATGAATGGAAGTAGCTCGGGCGAATCACTCACCCTTGAGCTTTCGGATGGGCGCGTAATTGACGGTCCGGGTGACGTCCTTGTCGGAGAGAGCATCCGGGGTCTGTCTGAATCCAACTGGTTCGTTGTTCTTGAGCGGCGAAAGAACTTCTACGTTCAGGCAGGTTATGGCGATCAGGCCGGTGCGCCGCGAGGCCACTACGTGATTGAGTATCGGGACGGTTCCCCGGATAAGCATTGGCGAGCCTTCTCGTCAAGCGTAGATGAACTGGAGTCTGCGTTCCTGGAATACCTTCAGGGCGGCATGGGATGGACCGCGGGCTTTAGGTGGAAGCCAGTCAGTCTGGGCTGATCTGTTGAGGGAGAAGATCTCCCCGAGTGATTGCTGGGTGAGCTTCGCTTGCCGCATGACGTGGGCGCTTGGCGAGACTGCTTCCGTAACAGCAGCCACCTGGCGGATGTCCTTGTCGGCTCCCGTTGCCGTCAGCGTTGCCGTCAGAGGTTCCTGATATACGGGGGTTGCTTGTAGATCTTCTACAACGTCCCTCGGCTCGTGAACGAGGTGCTGTCGTCGGTCGGGCAGGCTGTGCCCGTCGACGGGTTCTCGCCGGGGGCAAGGCGCGGGGTTGCCCTTGCCCCCGGCGAGGTTCCGTCGTAGTCCATCGGATGCCCGATCGGCGGCGGCGCCGCACTCCGCAGCTCGCTCGCTTCGGCTGCTGTCGGAGGGAGGGCCGGGTGTGGGCGGAGCCCACGACCTCGCGTCGGTCTGCTGGTTCGCGGCCAGATCGGAGTGACGCCGTGTTTGCCACTCGGGGGAGGCTGGCGGCCTGCGGGCATCGTCGTCGTTCGTCGCCGAATCTGGCTGCCGGTGGATGTGTCGGGGCGGTGGGCTGGGCGGGGCTGCTGGGCCGAAGGCAGGAAGCAGATCCCGACCAGACATGCCGCCCCTCGCGCCCGGAGGGCGTGCCTTGATCTTTGTGAAGAAGGTTTCGACCAAACGATCTTGATCTTTGTGAAGAGGCTTTCAACTAGTGGTCTTGGCTGTGACCTTCGTCGGTCACGGGCGTTGATGCCGGGTAGATGGGTCAGTCGGCTGTGGTGTCCGGCTTCGCACGGCGAGCAGCCTTGTGCTCGGCGGCGGTCGGCATCGGCCCGTCGCAATTGCGGCCAGCCTGCGCCGGGTCGTCGGACGAATCATCGCCTGGCTGCACGGCTTCCGCCGCCTACGGATCCGTTAGGAACGCCGCGACGACATCTACGAAGCCTGGCTCGGGCCGGCCACCTGCCTCATCTGCTTCAGGCCCGTTTAACGGCTGAGTTAGCGGCTCTTACTGGTGGAGATCGCCATGGCCTCCGGCGACCAGCAAACTCACTCCTTCACCCCGCTCCCCAGCGCCGCCGACGTGAAGTACCGCTGTGCCACCAAAAACAGCACGATCACCGGCACGGCGAGGACGCACGCGCCGGCCAGGATCACGCCGTAGGGGTTGGTGGCGGTGGCGGCGTTGGTGGACACGTACTCGCCCAGCGACACCGCCAGCGGCTGCATCGAGTGCTTCTTGGTGATCAGGAACGGCCAGAGGAACTCGTTCCACGGGCCGATGAACGTGATCACCGACGCGGTGATGATCGCCGGTTTCGTGAGCGGGGCCGCGACCAGCATCAGCGTCTTGAGTTCGCCGGCGCCGTCGATGTGGGCGGCGTCGAAGAGCTCGTCCGGGAGGGCGACGAAGAACTGGCGGAAGATCAGGACCGCGGTGGCGTTGACCGCGAACGGGAGGATCATGCCGAGGAAGTTGTCGGCCAGGCCGTAGTCGCGGACCACCAGGATGTAGAGCGGGATCATCATCACCTGGAACGGCAGGGCCAGGACCAGGATCAGGCCGGCGGCCACGGCTGTCTTGCCGGGGAAACGCAGGCGGGCCAGGGCGTAGCCGGCGGGCAGGCCGACGACGATGGTCAGCACCACGGTGCCGAGGGTGAAGATCGCCGAGTTGGCGAGGGACGGGAGCAGTGAGATCGCCTTGTCGACGTCGCGGTAGTTGGTGAGGCCGAGGTTGCCGGGACGCGGGACCAGGCCGCTGAAGGCGCTGTCGGCCTTGAGCTGGAACGAGCCGACGACCATGTAGTACAGCGGGAAGATGCTGGCCAGGGCGCCGATCATGACGAAGCCGTAGGTGGTCAGGCGTTGCAGGGTTCTGCTCATGCGGGCGACACCTCCCGGTCGCGGCCCGGGGAACGTTCCTCGCCGCGCTGGACCAGCCACTGCACGCCGCGCCCGGCCCCGGCGACCAGCAGCACGAACAGCGTCAGAAGCATGCCGATGGCCGCGCCGACGCCGGGTTTGCCCTGCTCCACGCCGTTCTGGTAGATCAGCAGCGCCGGCGACATCGAGGCGCCGTTCGGCCCGCCGCCTCCGGTCAGCAGGTAGGGCTCGGTGAACAGGTTGGCGCCGACGATCAGCGCCAGCGTGGTGACCAGGATCGTGACGTTCCGCACGGCCGGCACGGTGATCGCGCGGAACTGGCGCACCACGCCGGCGCCGTCGATGCTCGCGGCCTCGTAGAGCGAATCGGGGATCAGCAGCACTCCGGCGAGGTAGAGCAGGACGTAGAAGCCGAGCTGCTTCCACGTCACCTCCAGGGCGATGACGACCATCGCCAGCCGGGAGTTCACCAGCCACGACGGGTTCGGCGCCCAGCCGCCCAGCGCGTGGTTGATGAAGCCGCTCTGGCTGAACAGGAAGTACCAGACCCCGATGACGGCGATGCTGGCGGTCACGAAGGGCACGAAGAACGCCGAGCGGAAGAACGTCTTCAGCCGGCTCAGCTTCGCCAGCACCGCGGCCAGCGTCAGGCCCAGCACCACGGTCAGCGGGACGTTGATGGCCAGGAACTCCAGGATGTTCAGGAAGGAGCGGCGCAGCTGCGGGTCGGACAGGGCCTTGCGATAGTTCTTCAGGCCGACGAACGGTTGCGGGACGTCGGCGCCGGGCGCGGCGTAGACGTAGTCCAGCAGTGAGATCCGAACGCCCTGGATGATCGGGACGGCGTAGACGACCGCCAAGAAGACCGCGTACGGCGCGACCAGATACAGGCCGACGAACGTCTTCGAGCGCGGTCCCCGGCGCGGTGCGCGAGACACGGCGCCCCCTACTTGGCGATGTCGGAGGCGACGGTCCCGGCCGCGTCCTTCAACCACTGGCCGGTGGGCTGCTGCCCGAAGACCACCGACTTCAGGTAGCCGTTGCGGAAGTCCTGCCACATGGCCACGCCGTTGGCGACGTTCGGCACGTCGACGGTCCGGGCGGCCTGCTGGGCGAACTGCGTGTAGGCGGGGTGCGCGGTGAAGTAGGAGGCGTAGACGGTCGACAGGTCGGCGCGCAGCGGCATCTGGCCCGTGGTGTTCAGCAGGGCTCCGTCGTTGTCCTGGTTCGTGGCGAACTTCAGGAAGTCCCACGCCGTCTGGCGGTTCTTGCACGCGCTGAAGACGGAGACGGTCTTGGAGTCGGCGAAGGTGTGGATCTGGTCGGCCGGCATCCCGGTGGCGGTAGGCACCGGCACCGCACCCCAGTTCACCTTGGTGCCGTAGACGGCGATCGCCCACGGACCGACGATGGCCATCGCGGCCTTCTTGTCGGCGAAGGCGTCACCGTTGTACTTCTCCTTCGGGGCCAGGCCCTTGGCGTAGATCTGGGACCAGAAGTCGGCCACGGCCTGTCCGTCGGGGTCGTCGAAGGTGGCCTTGCCGTTGTCGACCAGCGCCTTGCCACCGCTCTGGGCGATGTACAGGGGGTAGAAGTCGAACCAGTTCTGGAAGAACTCGTTGGTCGGCGCCGGGGCGATGGCGTACTGCGCCCCGCCGGCGGCGGTGACCTTCTGCGCGGCGGCGAGGAAGTCAGAGTACGTGGACAGGGCCGGATGGTCCGCGTCGAGACCCGCGGCCTTGAACATGTCCTTGTTGTAGAAGATCATGACCGGGTTGCTCTTCCACGGCAGCTGGTAGTACTTGCCGTCCGAGCTCTTGTACTGCGCGGCGACGGCCGCGCCGCTGCGCTGTTCGACGTAGGAGGCCCCGTCGGCGAAGTCGTTCAGCGGCACCAGCCCGCCCTGCTTCACCCACCCCGAGATCGCCGAAGGCGAGCCGTTGAACACCAGACACGGGGCGTTGCCGGCGGCGATCGCGGCGCCGATGACTTCCTCGGAGCTGCTGCCGGCCGGGATCTCCTCACCGCTGACCTGCTGGTCGGGGTGGTCCTTGTTCCAGGCCGCCACGGTGGCCTTCCCCCAGGTCACCTCCTGCGCGTTGTTGGAGTACCAGATCTTGATCGGCCCAGTCTTCGCCTGGCCTCCCTTCCCGCCACCGGAGCTGCATCCCGCCGTGATCAGGGCGGTACAGGCCAGCGCCGCGACGGCGGCGGTGAAGGTGCGCATTCTCGCCATGGCTGTTCCTCTCGAATCCGGTGGAAGGGGTTCCAAGGCCCCTTCCCCGGAACAAGGGAATCAAAGCTCGATCTCACCCACTTGCGGCCCAATTGTGTCAGGGTCCTCATAGGCGAAACCAGGTCGACGCCGGACCTGGCCGCCCGCTAGTTTTGGAACGCACCACCGCGGAGAGTGACACGCGGCGCCCGGTGCGCAGGCAGCGGTTACTTCGGGATCTGGGTGTCGCCGGTTCGAATCCGGCCCGCCTCCCGCGAGGGTGGCGGTAGCTCAGTCTGGTAGAGCATCAGGCGGCTTCGGCCGGTCTCCGCAGCCGCCTCGGTCTCGGGCGCCGCTTCGCACAGCGGGTGCGTGCCTCACTCCGTGCCGACGTTGTCGGCCCCCTGGAGGAGATGCGCCAGCGCGGTCCGCGACGACACGTTCAGCTTGCGGTAGATACGCGCCAGGTGCGTCTCCACGGTCCGGTGGCTGAGGAACAGCTCGTCCGCGATCGCCCGGCTGCGGCGCCCGGTGGCGACCAGCGCCGCGATCTCCTGCTCGCGCGCGGTCAGCAGCGCCCTGACATCGGAGTGCAGCGGTCCGGCCGGGGACGGGGGCTCCGACTGGGCGACGGTCGCGGCTGGGGAGACAGCCTGAGCGGGCGGGACCAGCAGGGCCCTGATTTCGGCGATCTCCTCCTCGATCCGCACCGCCCCATGGATCCGCGCGACCTCCTCGGCGGCGTCCAGCCAGGACCCGGCGACGGAGAGGCCGTGGACGAGGGCCGCGGACCCGGCCCCGGCGGCGAGCGTCCACGCGTGCTGTACCGGCCGTCCGGCCCGCCGGAAGCCGAGCGCGGACTGCTCGAAGAGCTTGGCCGCGATGGGATGCTCCCCGTCGGCGGCGTGCAAGGCGGCCTGAGCCCGCGTGACGTAGGCACGCTGGACCGACAGTCCGGAGGACTCGGCGGCCTCGTCGGCCCCGAGCGCCGCCTGCCGGGCCAGGGCGCCGTCCCCGGCCCGCAGAGCAGCCGTGGACAGCATCGACAGCAGCATCGGGCGGTAGGCGGGCTGGAGCTTGCGCAACTCGGGACCGCCGCCGCCCTCCAGCAGCGCGTCCACGCACCCGGCCGCGTCCCCGCTGACCATGCGGACCAGCGCCAGCTGCATCGCCGCCGACCCGGACCACCAGCCGTTGCCGGGGCGGGCGATCCGCACCGCGTGCTCCGCGGCCGCGACGATGGACGCCGATTCGGCCCGTCCCCGCGACCAGATCATCGCGCCGACCAGCAGCGCCTCGCTCATGGAGACGCCGTCGGCGGCGCCGGTCGCCCGGGCCACGCGGCGGGCCTCCTCGGCGCGCCGCTCGGAGCGGGCCAGCTGGCCGGTCTGCTGGTCGATGTACGCCAGTCCCAGCAGGGTGTTGAGTTTCATCTGCTGCGGGCCGCCCTTGCGGGCGATGGTCAGGCACCGGTGCAGGTGTCGTCCCGCGGCCGTATAGCCCTCCATGAACATCTCGCCGCACCCCAGCATGGCCAGCAACTCGGGGATGCGGGCGACGTCGGAGTCCGGCAGGCTGTCGGCCAGCCGCGCCCCTTCGACGAGCGCGGGAATGGCGTCGGCGGTGAGCCCGAGGTAGGCGTCGCCGAAGGCCGCCAGAACCCTGATGGCGGCGGCCAGCCGGTCGTCCGGCCGCCCGGCGTCGCTCGTGAGCGCCGTCACCACCTCCTGGACGGCCTCCCGCGCCTGACCGTAGGTACCCCGGTACATGTGCAGGACGCCCAGCTCGAACACGAGTTCCGCAGCACCGGCGTCGAGGGGACGCGGCAGGCGTTCCAACGCCGCGGCGGCGACACCCGCGGCTTCGTCATAGCGGCCCAGCTGCCGTTCGGCGGCCACGCGCATCGCCGAGGCACGCAGGCGCAGAGGGCCGGTGAGGTGGGTGTCGTCGCGCAGGACGTCGTGAGCCAGCGAACGGGCTTCGTCGAACCGTCCGGCCGCGGACAGCGCACGACAGCACTCGAGCATCAGCGCGGCCCGCTCGGCACTGGGCCGCTCCCCCACCGGCGTCTGCAACGCCAGCCCGAGCCACCGCACAGCCGTCGCCGGTGCGTCGGGCAGGATCTCCGCGGCGCCGCGAGCCAGCAGCGGCGCGGCGGCGGCGCCGTCCGCCCCCACCAGATGCTCGGCGTGCCGCGCCAGGTCCACGGCACTGGCCCCGCGTGTGGACAGCAGGTCCAGCGCGCGCTGGTGCGCCCCCAGCAGCGTCGGCAGCGACGCGCGCTCGTGCGCCACGTGCCCGAGCAGCGGGTGCCGGAACGCGAACCGCACACCGGGGGCCACGTGCCGGATGACGTCCGCGCGCACCAGCTCGTCCAGGGCGTTCAGCGTGCCGGCCAGTCCGAGCCCCGATATCCGGGCCGCGTCCTCGGGCCGGAAGGGCCCGGCCAGCACCGCGGCGGCGTTCGCCACGGCGGTCTGCTCGGCGCTGAGCGCGTCCAGCTCCACCCCCATGGCGGCGGCCTCACGCAGCAGCGCGCCGGTGTCCTCGCCGGGGCTGTCCGGCCACAGCTCGGGACGCCACCCGGCGGCCGTGAGGATGCGCAGGTTCCGCGGGTTGCCGTCGGCGGCGGCGCGGATCTGCTCGATGTACGTACGGTCGTGGTCGCCCGGCCCGTACCACGCGGTCAGGAGCTCCTCGACGGCCGTCTCGTCGAGCGGGTCCAACTCGATCCGCACCACGGTGCCGATGCGCGCGCCGTCGTCGAGCGCCTCCAGCAGGACCGAGCCGGTGCGCCGCGGGCAGTGGCCCACGGCGAGCAGCAACGGGCCCGGGACCGGGGTCCGCACCAGCCGGGCCAGCAACCGGACGGAGGCCTCGTCGGCGAGGTGCACGTCGTCGAACAGGACGGCGCCGCCGCCGGAGCCGGGGCCGCCGGGACGGCCCGCGACGCTCCCGCCCCCGGGCCCGGCGGCCCACCCGGCCAGCCCGGCACGGACCGTGCGGAACACCGCCTCCTCGTCGCTGTCGGCCAGGCCCGGCGCCGGCACGTCGGCCCAGGCGTCGCGGAACAGCTGGCGCGGCGCGCCGGTCCCCCGCAGGGCCGTCGACCGGGCGATCCGCGCCCCGGCGGCCCCGGCCCGTTCGGCCAGCAGCGCCAGCAGGCGGGTCTTACCGGCCCCCGGATCGCCGGCGATCTCCAGCACCGCGCCCCGGCCCGATCCCAACGCCTCGACCGCGGCGGTCAGGCGGCCGATCTGGGCCTCCCGGCCGACCAGCGCCTGCCAGTCCTGCGGCGAACCGGTGGCGAGCACGTGCACCTCCCCCAAGGTTGTCCGAACCCTGACACTCCGAGGGACGGTGGTCAGCGCTTCCGACAGCTATGTGTGAACTGTACCCAGCCCCGGTGGACGAGACCTTTCATTCTGTTGATTTGTTGCGGACGCCGCCACTGGCGGGCCGCCGCAGGTCGCGGGGATCAGTAACCCGTGTGCGTAAGAGGTAGTAGCGGGTTACGTAGTTTTACCGACGACGCGCCGTCTCAGCGTCATGACACTGAGTGCGACAAGGTCCACAGGAATCCGCACCGTCCCGCAGGTCACGAGCAGCCGAAGGAAGCCGCCATGGAGGCAACCGCCGTCCGCACCGAGTCCGAGTCGGCCCGCATCCCGGTCAGCGTCGTCGAGGACCATCCTCTGTACCGCGACGCGCTGACCAGGCTGTTCCAGGAGGCCGGGGACTTCGACGTGGACGTGGTCGCGGGCTCGGTGGGCAAGTTCGTCGCCTGCCGTCCGCGCCGCGACGGCATCGTGGTCCTGGACCTGACGCTGCCCGGCGTCAGGGGCGCGGCGGCGGTGTTGCAGATCAACGGCATGGGCAACCGGGTGCTGGTGGTCTCGGCCGAGGCGGAGAAATCCGACGTGCTGGGCGCGATCTCGGCCGGCGCCCGCGGCTTCCTGTCGAAGGAGTCCGAGGGCACGGAGATCCTGCGCGCGGTCCGCGAGATCGCCGCCGGGAACAGCTACGTGTCGCCGACGCTGGCCTCGATCGTGCTCACCACGGAGCAGAACCGGCAGGCCGGCCCGCGGATCGAGCTGTCCGGCCAGGAGAAGCAGGTACTGCGCCTGGTGGCGGCCGGCGAGCGGGACCGCGACATCGCGATGGAGATGGGGATCAGCGTCCGCACGGTGCGCTCGTACCTGGACCGGATCCGCGACAAGATCGGCGCGCGCCGCCGGGCGGACATGACGCGGGCCGCGATCGAGCTCGGTGTGCTCGCCGAATCGGCGGCGTGCTGAGCCTCGCGGGCGGCACGGCGTGGCACAGGGCCGCGCGGCGGACGGCGCGAGGGACGGGCTTGACGGACGGCTAGGCGGGCAGGTGAGCGGGTGCGGTTCGGGGGTCGGGCGGCCCGGGGCTGGCGCGGCGACGGCGCGGGCCCGATGCTCTTGTTGCCGTTGGCGTTCCAGGTCGGGGTGCTGCCGGCCGCGTCGCTCGTTTACGTAGGCGGATACGGCACCGGCGGAAGCCGTCCGGTTCTTGTGCTCTGTGCCGTGTTGGTGGCCGCCACGGCGATGTTGGGTCTTGGTGCCGCACGCGGCCTGCCGCTGCGCACGGTGCTGGCCGGCGACACGGTGCTGGCGGTCGCGGGCAACCTGGCGTTGAGCGTCCTGTCGCTGCCGTCGGACCGCGCGGTCGAGGTGTCGTGGCAGTACTTCGCGGGCTGTGTGGCGTTGTGGACGATGGTGCGTGGTATCCCGGGGGGTCTGGCGGCGGCCGCGGCCGGGATCCCGTTGCGGTTGGCGATGTTCGCGGCGGCGGGGCCGGTGCACACGGTGCGCTCGGCGGCGGTGGCGGCCCTGGGCGACGCCTTGGTGCTGCTCCTGGCGGTCGTGGTGGCCGGCGCGGTCCTGATCCTGCTGGACCAGAACGCCGAACGCCTGCGGACCGGTATCCGCCGCTCGCTGCACGACACGGTCCTGCAGACTCTGGAGGCCATCGCCCTGACGCTGCCGAACGACGCCGAGCAGGCCCCGCGCCGCCTCCGGGAGGTGCGCGCGGTGGCGCACGCGGAGGCGGTGGCGCTCCGCCGTCAGCTGTCCCGCCCGGCCGGCGCGCCCGCCGGGCGGGACCTGGTCGAGGGGCTGGTCGGCCTGGTCGCGGAACTGGCCCGGGACGGCCTGCGCGTCCGCTTGGACGCCGCCGAGGTCGCCCCGGACGCGCTGACCGCGAAACGCCGCGCCAGGCTCCTCGCCGCGACGCGGGAGGCCCTTCGCAACGTCCTGAAACACGCGGGAGTGGCGGACGCGCTGATCCGCGTCGAGGAGGGTGCCGGCGGTCTGACGCTGACCGTCCGCGACCTCGGCGTCGGCTTCGATCCGGCGGCGCATCAGCCGGGATTCGGGCTGAGCGAGTCGATCACGGCGCGGATCGTCGAGGTCGGCGGCACGGCCGGCATCGTGTCGCGTCCCGGGCACGGCACGTCGGTGACGCTGTGGGTGCCGCTGGAGGCGGACGCTTCGGGCTGAAGGCAGTGCGGGGTCTGCCACGCTCAGGGGCGGCTAGGCGTATATGCGTCTGGGCGGCGAGGCGGCACTAACACGGCACGACCTCAAACAGACTGTGCTTGATCGGCCGGCCCACTCAGCCACCCGGCACCGCCACCGGTTTCTGCGCATCCGCCTCATCCAGCACCGGCCCCGTCGGCAGCATCCCGACCGCCGTCGGCGGCAGCTGCTCGGCCACCGCGTTGCCGTAGCCCAGCGAGCCGCGGGCCTGGGTGTCGCCGAGGGCGTACTTGGTGCCGGCGTCGGTGACGAGGTACCACTTGTCGGCCGGCGCGCCCTGTGCGACCTTCGCCGTCACCAGGGCCGCACTGCCCGGGGAGAGGTAGACCTCGTCGGCGGCGGCGCCGTTCTGCGGGGCGCCGGTGGGGACGGTGCGTGCGCCGGGTGGCAGCGGCCAGGCGGTGCCGAGGGCGACCGCCGAGGGGTCCTTGCCGTCGCCGACCGCGCAGACCACGGTCGAGTCGCCGCCGACCGCGACCGGGGTGGGCACCCCGGCCGGGTAGCCGGAGGCGTCGTCGCCGGGTGGGACGGACGGTGCGGCGGCCGCGTCGGCGACCGAGACCGGTTTGGCGACCGGCATGCCGTCGCCGGCGTAGGCGGGGGCGTTGGCGGTGGCCGCGAGGATCAGGGCGGCCTGGGCCTGCGACACCGGTTCCAGGCCGTTGGCGCGGACCAGGTAGTAGCCGGAGCGGCCCGCCACCGCGTTGTCGGCGGCCAGGATCTGGCCGACCTTGGTGCGCAGGTCGCCGACGCGGGGACCGGGCTTGCCCGCGTCGGGGACCGCGACCAGGTTCAGGTCGCGGCCGCTCGGCAGGGTGGCGAGCCAGCTGTCGGTGACGGCCAGCGTCGCGGCGTTCTGATATCCGAGGGCGATCAGGGCCGGGCGGTCGCCGAGCTTGTACTTCACGCCGCCGGTGATCAGGAAGCGGTCGCCCTTCGGGTTCTGCGCCAGCAGTCCGTGGCCCTCGGGGACGCCGACCATGCCGGTTAGCGTCGCGGTGGGGTCACCGGCGTGCGCGAGCAGCAACGCGGCCACCGGTCCGGTCACCTTCGGCAGGTCGGAGGTGGCGCGGGAGCAGGCCACCGGGATCGGGTCGGCGAGCAGGCCGGCCGGGTCCGGCAGGGTGTCGGGGGCGGCCGGGATGCCCAGGGCCTCACCGCGCGGGGCACCGCGCAGCAGGGAGGCGGCGACGGTGACCGTCTTGGTGCTGTTGGCCAGCAGCCGGGCCGAGGCCAGGTTCGCCACCGGGTGCAGCACGCCGTCCTTGTCCAGGACGAAGTGTCCGCCGCCGTCCTTGTCCAGGATCACCAGCCCGGTGTGCTTCCAGTCCGGCGGGGGCGAGGGCTGCAAGAGTCCTGAGATGCCGAACCCGGCGGCGGTCAGCAGCGTCGCCACGCCGCCCAGCACCACGCCGAAGACCAGGCGGCGGTTCGGCGCCACCGGGTGGTTGGCGTCGGCCACGGTCAGCGCGGAGACCAGGCGCCGCCGCAGGAACTGGTACGCCTGGATCTGGTCCCGCTCGGTCCACACAACGCACCCCGGGATTTCTCGTCGCTCGACATCACAGCCCGCGCGGCCCTCGTATTTCCGCGAATGCGGATGTCGATGAGCGCTGTACGAACCGCAGTCAGTATACGTATGATTAGCGAGCGCCAAAAGGATATGCGCCGGCTCAAAGAAATATGGTGACCGCGATGACCAGTCACGCCGCGCCGGCGGCCGAGATGCTGATCCCCCCGCCGCCCCAGCCGGCGGCGCCCGGGATCGCCGCGGCCGCGCCGGCGTTGTCGCGCGGGACCGTCGCCCTGGATTGGATCGCCCCGGTCCGCACCTGGCAGACGGTGGCCTGGGAGGCCGCCACGCTCGCCGTGGCCGCCGGCCACGGCCGCTCCCCGCTCACCGAGGCCGCCGCGTACGCCGGGGCCGGTGCGCTGGTCGGGATGACTTCCCTGCGCGTGCACGGCCGCTGCCTGGGCCAGTGGGCCGAGACCCAGGGCCGCTACCGCTCCCGGCGGCTGGCCGCGCGCCGCCGCGCCGAGGCCGAGGCCGCGGTCGAGCCGCTGGCCACGCTGCTGCCGGATCTGGGTCTGGGCGGATACGTCGACCGGGCCGGCAACCGCGTGGGCCTGGCCGCGTCCGACGGCGGCTGGGTGGCGGCGGTGCGGCTCGGGCCGACGGTCCAGCCGGACGTCGCAGCCCTGGTCGCGGTGCTGCGGGAGGCGTTCGCGGACAGCACGATCCCGCTCGCCAGCGCGCAGTTGGTGGTGTGGACGGCGGCCGGGCCCAGCCCGGTACAGCCGCCGGCGCCGGCGCCGGCCGCCGGTCCGCAGCCGGATCCGGCCGATCTGACGGCGACCGTGACGCACACCGTGATGCCGCCGGGCGGCTTCCCAGCGCAGCCCCTGGACATGACCGTGACGCTGCCGGTGCTGAACCCCGGCATCGTGAGCCGGCCGCCGTCGGCGGACCTGGACATGACCGTCACGCTGCCGGCGATGACGCCCGGCGCGCTCGCCACCATGAGCGGTCAGGCCGCCGCATCGCCGCCGTCGCAGCCACCGGCGCAGGCGCCGTCGCAGCCTTCGATCACGCCGACCCCGAGCCTCGGCCCGATGCGCGTGTACTGGCTCGCCCTGCGCTACCGTCCCCGCCAGGCCCCGCACGCGGCCCTGGCCCGCGGAGGCGGCGAACTCGGCGCGGCGCGCGCCGTGGCCAGCGCGGCTCTGGGCCTGGTGTCCCGGCTGGACTCGGCCGGCTACGCGGCGGACGCGCTGGACCAGTTCGAGCTGGGCCAGGAGCTGCTGGTCGCGCTGAACGCCGGCGATCCGGCGCCGGGCGAGGTGCGGGAGTCCTGGCGGGACTGGTCGACGGGGCATCTGCAGCAGGTCTGCTTCGAGCCGCACCGCTCCCTGGACCCGGCCGGGCTGCTGGAGCGCTGGGCGCCGGGGGCCGCGTTCACCTGTTCGTCCTACACGCTGAGCCGTACCCCGCGCGGGCGGATCCGCGGCGCGTCGGCCCTGCGGATCGCCGGGACCGATGCGAGCGCGCTGGAGTCGCCGGTCCCGGCGGAGCGGGCCAACGGCCGCCACCAGGAGTTCGTGCTGCGGACCCTGCCGCTCGCCATGCACTGAGAGCACTGAGAGCACTGAACACGCTCAGAGCGCTCAGAGCGCTGAGAGCACTGGCCGCACCCGGCACACCGGGCTGGCGGCCGGGCCGCTCCACGGCCCGGCCTTCCCCTCCCCTGAGGTCAGTTCTTGATGTGCCCCAAGTGCTCATACACGCCGAGCGCGACCCCGGCGATCGGCAGCAGCGCCACCACGCCGAGGAACTCGGCCAGGTCCATCAGCCGGGTCCAGTACGGCGAGTGCCGTCCCTGCCCGGCGTGCCGCGCGTAGACGAAGCACCCGAACCCGGCCAGCGCCAGCACGACCACCCCGGAGACCAGCAGCGCCTTCTCCTGCCGCGTCACGAGCACCACGGCCAGCCAGGCCAGCGAGGCCAGCCCGGTGCCGACCAGGACGACCCGCTGCACGGTGTCCGAATACGAGCGCGAACGCAGCATCCACACCATGCTCAGCAACGTGACCAGCACGACCGGCCACGCGCCGTCGGCGCGCAGCGCCGCGACGGAGCCGGCGACCACGGACAGCCCGAGCGCGGCCAGCAGACCGGTGAGCATCCGCTGCGCGGCCGTGGTCTGGCCGAGCACGTCGGGCCCCAGGGTGGGCTCCTCGTCGGCCCGGAACGCCGTGATGTCCGAGGGCACCCGCGGCAGCGGCAGGCGGCCGAGCCGCATGGCGATCATGGGCGCGGTCGCGGCGAGCGCCGTGGCCAGCACGGCGAGCACCACCCCGGCGTGCGCGGCGGTGACCTCCGCCAGGCCCACCACGGCGGCGGTGGCGGCGCCGAACGCGCAGAACGCGGCCAGGGCGCCGAACCAGGCCGACCATCGGCGCACGGCGATCATGGCGAGCCCGCCGTAGGCGCCGGTCACGCCCAGGCCCAGGGCTGCTGCGCCGCCGTGCACCGGCCACAGGTGGTGCGGCGGCAGCGCCGCCAGGCCGGCGGCCACGGCGGCCGGGACCCCGGCGGCGTCGCAGGCGAGCGCGGCGCGCCGGTCGTGCGCCACCCGGC
>NZ_BAAAQM010000029.1:0-123196 GCF_039531675.1 Catenulispora subtropica | reverse complement strand
TGGTACTGCCAGGGGGACCTGGTGGGAGAGTAGGACGCGGCCGGACTAAATTTCAGAACTCAGGCCCCGAACCATACGGTTCGGGGCCTGAGTCGTTTCGGGCCCTCATTCCCCCAGCGGCTCGTGTTCGGTCACGTAGTTGGTCTCCCAACTCTCCCCGCCGTCGAACGAGAACGCCTGCTCCCACCGCGGCCGGCCGGTGTCGAGCCGGGTCCACTGGTGCCGGACCAGCCCCAGGCGGCCACCGAGCTCCTCCTCGCAGACGAACGTCCCCCGGCCGTCGGCGAAGCGTCCCTCGTCCGCCGGGCCCATATAGCCGGGAGCGCGGGTCGAGAGGTACCACACCCGCCAGAGGTCCTCGCCGGCGTCGTAGAGGCGCACTGTGAGGGCTTCCTGGGGCGGCTCGGTGGCCAGGGAGGTGAGTTCGACGTTCCCGGCGCCGCCGAAGGCCGGCACGATCTCGGAAACGCTGTCGAACTCGATCCAGTCGGTGCACGTCGGATCCATGACGTCGCGCAGTTTGCGGGTCCGCAGGCGCCAGCGTCCGTGGAGGAAGTCGAAGTCTTTGTCAGCCATGCCGCGACGGTAGGCCGGGGTCGCTGACACCTGCTGTCAGCGAGCGGGCGGGTATACCGACAGGCATGCGAAAAGTCCCGGTCGGTGAACCGACCGGGACTTCGTTGTGGACCTGAGGAGATTTGAACTCCTGACCCCCTCGATGCGAACGAGGTGCGCTACCAGACTGCGCCACAGGCCCTTCAACGAGTCAGAAATCTATCACATGCTGCAGGCCGTTCTGAAACCGGTTATGTGGGCTCAGCCGTTGGCTGCGCGGCGGTACTCCTGCGGAGCTTCCTGGGGCCGCCACACCGTCCGCTCGGGCTCGGCGATCGCCGGCGCGGCCACCGGTGCCTGGCGCTGCCGGTCCTGGCGGCGCTGCGCGGCCAGGGCGGACTGGCGGCGGCGGTAACGCTCGCGGGCGCGCTGCTTCTCGTCGCGGCGGATGTAGACGATGTAGCCGGAGAACAAGGTGGCCGGGGCGAGCATGGCCCAGCTGTAGGACAGGCCCAGGGTGATGCTCACGACGGCGCCGAACGTCGCCAGCGTGAACAGGAAGGCCACCACGCGGCGGCGGCGCATCAGCAGCACGCCGCGGCGCCGGGCCGCGGTCGCGGCGGCGGACGGCTTGTCGGCCGGACGGCCCTCGTGGTGGTGGGGCAGGTGCGCGGTGACGGTCTTGCGGGCTTGGGCGGCCGGAGACGGCTTCGTCTTCGGGGGAGCCGGGGTCGCGGTGCGGGCCTCGACCGGTGTCGCCGCGGGCTTGCGCGCCGACGGCTTGGCCGGGCTCGAGGTCTGACTCGTGGCCGGCCGGCGGCCGCCCGTGCGCGGCGGGGCTCCGTCGGTCCCGGTGGCGGCCAGCGACTCCTCGGCGAGCACCTTCTTCTCGAAGCGTTCGCTGCGGCCCAAGGTGCGGATGGCGGCGGCGTAGCGCGCCTTCTCGCGGGCCTCGTTCAGTTGCTCTTCCCTGCGCAGCCACACTGGGACGAGGTACACGGCCCAGGCGCCGACGATTCCCGCGTAGATGAGGCCGCTGCTGCTCACATTCAGCACAGTAGAGGGGCCGACGATCATCAAGGCGCATTCCGTCGGCGTGTCGTTGAGGTTGTGACGAGACTGTTGTGACAGATGGGGCCAGTTGATCAGTCTAAGGTGTCCGCTGTTCCCCCATCAAGCACGCTCCACACCATTTGTCACCCGCCGGGAGTAGTGCGAGTGCTCGAAAGAGTGACGTGCCACCGGGCCAGCAGCCCCTCCGGCACATCCTCGGTGGTCAGCGCGAACGACTCGTGGTCCCGCCAGGCGCCGTCGATGTGCAGGTACGCGCGGCGCAGCCCTTCCGGCCGGAACCCGAGCTTGTGCACGACCCGCAGGCTCGCCGCGTTCTCCGGCCGGATGCACACCTCGACGCGGTGCAGCCCGGCCGGACCGAAGCAGTGGTCGACGGCCAGCGCCACGGCGGTCGGCGTGATGCCCCGGCCGGCGCAGGCCTCGTCGACCCAGTAGCCGATGTTCGCCGACCGCAGCGAGCCCCAGGTGATGCTGGAGACGGTGAGCTGGCCGGCGAGCCGGTGCACCGGCTTGGCGGCGTGGACCGCTCGCCGCGGCCGGCCCCGGCCGGGCCCGCCGCCCGCGGCGTCCTCGCCCTCGTCCGGCTCCGGCGCCTCCGGAGGCTCGGCGTAGTCGATGGCGAACGGCAGCATCCGCCCGGCCAGCGCCTCGGCCCGCAGCCGCCGCACCATCTGCCGGAAGGTGATCCGCCCGCTGGTGTCCCCGGGCGGCACGGTGGCCTCCCAGCGGGCCAGCCAGGACCGGTTGCGGTCCTTCAGCTCCCGCCAGGCCGGCGCGTCGGACAGCGCCAGCGGCCGCAGCCGCACCGGCCCGTCGGTCAGCACGGCGGGCCAGGCGGCCCCCCACCCGGCGGGCCGGTTCAGTGGTCGCCCCCGTGCAGCTGGTCCAGAGCGTGCGCGAGCCACCGGCCCATGACGGTCATCCCGTCCCGCACACCCCCGGGCGACCCCGGCAGGTTGACGATCAGCGTCCGCCCCGCGACCCCCGCGGTGGCCCGCGACAGCGCCGCGGCGGGCACCTTCGCCAGGCCCTCCAGCCGGATCGCCTCCGAGATGCCCGGCACCTCGTAGTCCAGCACCCGCCGCGTCATGTCCGGAGTTTGATCCGTGGGCGAGATCCCGGTCCCCCCAGTGGTGACGATCAGGTCGTACCCGACCGACAGGATGCGCCTCAGCACCGCCTCCACCGGCGGCCCGTCCGGCACCACCTCCGGCCCGGAGACGGCCAGCCCCATCTCGGTCAGCCGCTCGACGATGATCGGCCCCGTGGTGTCCTCGTACACGCCGCCGGCGGCACGGTTCGACACCGTCACGACCATCGCACGCCGCATCTGCGCTCCCCCAGAGTTGAGTTCGGTCGCCAAGGGTACTCACTTTCCCGCCCACCTGCGGACAAACGAAA
This sequence comes from Catenulispora subtropica, assembly GCF_039531675.1. NCBI lineage: Bacteria > Bacillati > Actinomycetota > Actinomycetes > Catenulisporales > Catenulisporaceae > Catenulispora > Catenulispora subtropica. The sequence continues at coordinate 120,166 of NZ_BAAAQM010000029.1, read as the reverse complement.
GAACCCCGCCGGTCACCCGACGGGGTTCTGCCACTTGCCGAAGTGGCCAGGGGCGGGGTCGAACCGCCGACCTTCCGCTTTTCAGGCGGACGCTCGTACCAACTGAGCTACCTGGCCCCACTGAGAAGGCATCCGGTCTCCCGGACACCTGGAACAGCATACCGGATCGCGGGGGATGCCTCCCACCGGGTTTGCTCAGCGGTATCCGTAGCGGTACATGGGGCTGTCCGTGGAGACGATGTCCTTACCGAGGGGGGCCAGGGAGATCGGGATCATCTTGAAGTTCGCCACGCCGAACGGGATGCCGATGATGGTCAGGCAGAGCAGGATGCCGGTGACCGCGTGGCCGATGGCCAGCCAGAGGCCCGCGACCAGGAACCAGATCACGTTGCCGACGAAGGACATGGCGCCGGAGGTGGGCTTGGAGACCACCGTGCGGCCGAAGGGCCACAGGGCGAAGCCCGCTATCCGGAAGGAGGCGATGCCGAACGGGATGGTGATGATCAGGACGCAGCAGATGATGCCGGCGACGATGTAGCCCAGCGCCATCCAGAAGCCCGACAGGACCAGCCAGATGATGTTGAGGATGAAGCGCATGGTCTCCCGTTTCCCTCGGTGTGGGCGTTCGAAGATGCAACGCCCGGGACCATCATGCCGTTCCTCGGTCCGCAGACAGCAGAAGAGCCGCCTTGCGGCGGCTCTTCTGGATGCGGTCCCGACGGGATTTGAACCCGCGACCTTCACCTTGACAGGGTGACGAGCACTCCTAGCTGCTCCACGGGACCTTGTCTGTGTAGTTGTCCTGCCATCGCTTCCCCGGCTTGGCCGGTTCCCGATCGCCTCGAAGAGCATATCGGATTACCGCCGCGGTTCCTAACCGCTTTGCCTTGCTGGATCTGCGTACCCCCAACGGGATTCGAACCCGTGTTACCGCCTTGAAAGGGCGGCGTCCTAGGCCTCTAGACGATGGGGGCTGGTCTGCCCTCAACGTCCATCCGTCCGTCGGGGACGAGTTGAAGCATAGAGCACGATCAGTCGGGAGCCAAAACGGTTACCCGGAAGGTGCTCCCGGGGGGTGGCCGGGGCGCACGCGAGGTGCGCGGATGGGCACGGGACCTGGGCCGGAGCCCGGCACCCTCCTGGTCGAAGGTGGTGGCCGCGACCTCGTCGCCGATCCTGGTGTGGCGGGCCGCCGGGTGGCGTCCCGGCCGATCTGGAACGCACGTTCGGGTACCTACCGCCTGGAGCTCTCGCCACTGGCTCGGCTTCTCTCCGCGAGGCGGTGAGCGCGTACCTGCTCCATCCGGAAGACTCCGCGTCTGACTCGCGCACACCGGTGTAACCGGTTCTGCTAACGACGATCGACCCGCTACCCTGGTACGCGACACACGCCCGGCGTGTGTGGGGCGCTAGCTCAATTGGCAGAGTAGCGGGCTTTTAACCCGTGGGTTGTGGGTTCGAGTCCCACGCGCCCTACAAGATCGACTTTATGTCTGACCTGCGTCTTTACTATATCAAACCCGTGATTCATGCTCCATTTTTTGCCGCACGGGACCCTAGGTCCCACGCGCTGATGCCTTGGAGTGAAGCGGCATCCGACCTGGAATGTCGGAACTTCCTGAATTGGGGATCCATGAGGGAGCATCGACGGTGGCGGCTGATGCGAACGTAGAGTTAGGCAGTCGTCGATCGGATCAAGCGCGCCAGTGAGGCGGGCGCGGCCCTGATATGCCCGGGCCGCGATGCGCCTGACGCGGTTTGGTGCCAGGATTTCGACGCCGTGGTGGCCTCACAACACTGGTGCTTGGCCACCATCGCAGCGCACCGCTGTACCTGTCACATACGAAGCGTTCCCGCTGCACAGAAATGCTGCGACCCGCGCGAACTCCTCCGGCGTGCCATATCGCCCTGCCGGAATGCCGGCCACCGAAGCGGCCCGCTCCGCCGCGACATCCCACCCGTGCTCGGCGGCGCGCGCGGTGTCGAGTCGTGCAACGCGGTCGGTGGCGATGCGCCCCGGCAGCAGCATGTTGACCGTGACTCCGTCGGGTGCCGCCTCGGTGGCCAGCATCTTCAGGTAGGCGGCCAGCGCCGTGCGGCCGATTCCGGACAGAGACAGGTCGCCGATCGGGGTGACCACGGCGCTGGATCCTATGGCGAGGACTCGGCCCCAGCCGCGCTGCCTCATCGTCGGCACCGTGAGCGCCGACAACCGGTGATGCGGCGTCACCAGGGTGTCGACGGCGTCGCGCAGCTCGTGCGGCTCGATCGCGGTGACCGGGGCGGGCCTGGGTCCCGGACCATTGAGGATGAGGATATCGATCGGGCCGAAGGCGGCCGTGGCGGCTTCCACGAGCCGCTCGGGGCCGAGCGGGTCGAGCAGGTCGGCCCCGATCCCGACCGCTGAGGGCAGCCGCGCTGCGATGTCGCGGGCCAACTCGGATCGGCGACCGGACACGATCACGTCGGCGCCTTCGTGCGCGAGGGCGGTCGCGACTGCGCGGCCCAGACCGGAGGTCGAGGCGCAGACCAACGCCGTCTTGCCGGAGATTCCGAGGTCCATGCTAGCCGCGGCTCTCGTCCGACTAAACCCGGGCCTGTCGGACCGCGTTGCGCAGAGTGCCGACGCGCTCGACGACCGCCTCCACAACGTCGCCGTCCCGGATGACGCCGGCGCCCGGCGTGCCGGTGGCGATGATCGATCCCGCTTCAAGCGTCATGCCGCCGGAGAAGTGCGCGACCTGCCAGTGCGGATCGCGCATCATCGCCGAGACCTGGTTGGTGGCGATGGTCCGGCCGTTGACCACGGTCGAGATCCGGACCGAGGAGAGCTCGCCCACTTCGTCCGGGGTCACGATCCACGGGCCCAGGCTGCAGAACGTGTCGAACGCCTTGGCCCAGGGGATGAAGCGCGGGTTGAGGCGGATCGCGTCCTCGGCCGTCATGTCCAGGACCGTCGTGTAGCCGAAGACGACAGTGTGCGCGTCTTCCGGCCGTACGTCCCGGCAAGTTCGTCCGATCACCACGCCCAACTCCGCTTCCGCCGTCACCCGCTCCGACTGGGTCGGCAGGACGATCTCGTCGCCGTCGCCGATCACGCAGCTGGCCGGCCGCAGGTACGAGCCGGGAGAGCCTGCGGGCTGCTCGACCTGGAGGTCGTCGGCGTGTGCCCGGTAGTTGAGGCCCACGCCCCAAAGCTTCGGCGGATTCCGGTAGACCGGGCCGAAATCGACGTCCGCGGTGCGTACCAGGTCGGTCCGGGTCTCCAGCCGGTCCAGGGCTTCTTTGATCGCGTCCAGCTGCGCGCCAGCGACGACGTCGAGAAGGGTGGCCCCCAAGGGCTTCGGGCTCAGGGGAGTCAGGGTGCTGAGCGGGACGATGCCGTCGCCGTGGGCGATGCCGACATCCTCCCGGCCGTCAATGTTCATGGTGCACAGGCGCATGCGGGTACTCCGATTCGGCGGTTTCGGGGGGATCAGACGAGGGCCAGAGCCGGCAGCCCGGCGGCGATCTCCTTGACCAGTTCCTCGCTCGGGTGCACGCGGTCGATCTCGGCGACGGCGGCCATGAGCTCGAAAACGTCGACGCACGCCGCCTCCGCACACCGGGTGAGCAGCGGGAAGAAGCTGGAGTGGGTCTCGGTGAGGCCGCCGACCACCTGGTAGACGCGGTCCTCGTGGCGGCGGGCGAGCGGGCGCATCTCGTCCTGGCTCAGCCGGGCCAGAGCGCGGTAGTCGTAGCGGTTCGTGACCCTTCGGCGGGAGAAGATCGCCGCCAGCAGCTCGGTGGCCGTGTTGCCCGGGCCGCGGCCGATGCCGTCGAGGGTGCCGTCGACGAACCGGGCGCCGGCTGTCGCCGCCGCCAGCGCGTTGGCGTTGGCAAGACCGAGGTTGTCGTGGCCGTGGAAGCCCAGCGACACCGGCACGGCTCCGGCCACCGCCTCGAACACGGCGCTGATCGCCGCGGGCAGGTAGCCACCGGCGGAGTCGACCAGGTAGACGCCCTCGGCTCCGAAGCCGGCGCACCGGCGGACCGCCTCGACCACTCCGTCCGTCGGCAGGACGTTCGTCTTCATCAGGTTCACGAAGGTCTTCAGCCCCGATTCCCGCGCCAGTTCGACGAAGGCCGCCGCCGGCGAGACGTCGGTGATGTCGACGCCGATGCGGACGAAGTCCATCCCGGACCGCGCGGCCTGCAGCAGATGGACCGGCTGTGCCACGCCCGGGATGCAGAACATGCCCCACGCTGCCCGGTCCAGGGTCTCCGAGGCCAGGGTGAAACAGCGCTCGTCGGACACCAGGCTGGGCTGGGACAGCGCCCGGCCGGCGTTCAGACCGAGGCCGTGGCCCAGCTCGATCAGACCGATCCCGGCGTCCTGCAGACCCGACAGCACCGCGCGGATCGTCGCCTCGGTGAACTTGAAGTCGACGGAGTAACTTCCGTCGCGCAGCGTACAGTCAAGGATCTCGGCGTCGGTCGCCGCCCCGGCGGCCGATTCTTGCGAACCGTACATCTTGGCACTCCCTAGCCATGGGGAAATCGATTGGCGTGGCTCACGATACGAAGCCGGGAAGTGTCGCAAAGGCACGAGAACAGGCATCTGTGATGCGCTTGCGGGGGCCTGAAATGCCGCACGGCTGCCGGTGCGGATGCCGGTCCGGCGCACCGGGTCTTGTCAGACTCCCAGTGGTGAATCGCGCACATCCGTGTGCCGACCGAGTCCGCCCGTCCGGTTGTCGTTCCGGTCGATGCGCGGCGACCGCCGGAAAGGAAGAGAATCCATGAGCAACGTGCTCACCGAGAAGCAGATCGATTCCTATCGGGAGAGCGGGTTCCTCGTCGTCGAAGGGCTCTTCGAGGACGAACTCGTCGAGCGGGCCCGCAGGACCGTCGACCGGCTGTTGTCCGGACCTGACCTGGGGGCCGTGGCCGAGACCGAGCCGGGCGACCCTACGGTGGCCCGCCGCATCTGGGCACCGACCAGCCGGGACGAGGTGTTCGGTCGGATCGCGGAGTACCCGCGGCTGCTGGATACCGTAGCCGACCTGATCGGCGAGAACCTGGTGTTGCAGTACTCGAAGCTGAACGTGAAGGCGCCGCGCGTGGGCAGCGTCGTGCAGTGGCATCAGGACTTCGCCTTCTACCCGCACTCCAACATCGACCTGGTCGCGGCCCTGATCTACCTGGACGATGCGACGCCGGAGAACGCCTGCCTGCGGGTGGCGGCCGGCTCGCACCGCCTCGGGCTGCTCAACCACGAGGTGGACGGCTACTTCGCAGGCAAGATCGCCAGCCTGCCGGCCGTTGGCGTGCCGGAGTCGACGGTCGTGGACTGCCCCGGTAAGGCGGGCACGGTCGTCTTCCTGCACCCGCTGGTCGCCCATGCCTCCGAGCTGAACCACTCCGACCGCTACCGTCGTGCCTTCATTCCCGCCTACCGCGCCTCGGACGCCCTCCCGCTTTACTACGGCCCGCACGCCTCGCACAACGAGCCGACCGCCAAGCTGGTGCGCGGCAAGGCTTCGAAGACGGCCCGCACCGAGGGCGGGACGTGGCGGCTGCCGCTCGCCGCCGCGGAGTTCAACTCGCTCTTCGAGATCCAGGAAGGCGCGCACCTGGCCTCCTCCGGCCGCAAGGCCGCCACTGGCTACTTCGCAGGTGAGGCCGCCGAAGACCCGTCCGCGCTGGCAGCCGCAGTCATGTAGCGGACGTGAGGCGGGCCGGGGCGCTACTGCTCAGAAAGTCGTAGGGCGAGCAGCATCCCCGGCCAGTCCTCGGTGAAGACCTCCTGGACCCGCTCGAAACCGTATCCCTCGTACACGCGCACGAGGCTCCCGTCCTCGCCGGCCCAGCAGTCCAGCCGGATCAGGTCGATTCCCTGCTCGCCGGCGACAGCCTTGGCCCGCTCCATCAGCGCGGCCCCGATGCCCTGGCCGCTGCGTCGCCGCGAGGTCAGCAGAAGGTTGATGTACAACTCGCGCTCGTCCACTTCCGGCGCGTAATCCGAACGCTGGTCCGTGGCCATCAGCACACCGACGACATCGCCCTCCTCGGACTCCATGACGTACACTCCGTCTCCGAGCAGGGCGTAGTAGACCGTCTGCTCGTGCTTCTCGTCGCCGGTCCAGGGGCTGGTACCCCACTGCTCGGTGTTGCCCCGGGCGTTCATCCAGACGACGGCTTCGTCGCCAAGCGCCAGCACGGCATCGAAGTCATCCGGGGTACCTGGGCGAATATGCATGCTTACTTTTAGCACAGAGACAGCTCGTGCCCGGTCAGTCGCCGGGCACCGTCTTCGAAACGTAGGTCGAAGGACAGCGCGGTCCGCGCCGCGTCGATGGTGGCCAGCACCTCGTCGTGGTCGCCGCCGAACCCGGAGACGGTGTCCAGCGTTCGCGTGGTGGTTCCGCCCGGGAGGTCGGTGCCGGGACGGACGAAGGCACGGTAGGCCGTGACCCCCGGCAGGGCGCGCACCGTGTCGGTGCCCGTCACGCCTTCCAGCCGGCACGGACGCAATGGCGCGAGGTTGTTGTACTGGAAGTGGACCTTGCCCCCGAAGTCGAACGGAACGACATCCGGGTCGTGCCCGAGGGCCACGAGCGCGGCGGCCCGGACCAGATCCACCCCGCAGGACTCCCGAGCCATCATATTGACGTAGCCTGATATACGGCCATTGACTTCAATGATGCGCGGCCCGTCCACCGTGAGTTTGACCTCGGTGTGGGTCAGCCCGCGGTCGGCGCCGACGGCCTGCAGCGCCCGCGAAACCAGCTCCAGGATTTCCCGCTGCTCGTCGGCGGGCAGATGGCTCGGCCAGATCCGGCCGGTGCCCCGGAACGGAGGGAGGACCGGGGTCTTGTCGGTGATCACCAAGTGGGTGATCCCCCTGGGGGTGCACACGCTCTCCACGGAGACGTAGTCGCCGAACGGTTGACTGGGTCGGCCCTGCAAGAACTCCTCGGTGATGAAAGGCGTCCACCGGCCCGCCGAGTGGAGGTTCTGGAGCAGACGGAACACCTCGGCGCGCTCCTCGGGGGTGTGTACGGCGAACGTGTTCAGGCTCAGCGTCCCCGACGCGGGCTTCACGATGGCCGGAAGACCGACAGCGGTCGTCGCGGCGTCCCAATCGGCGAGTGAAGCGATCGGCGCCGTCCGAATCAGTTCCACCCCGGACTCGCGTAGCGCCTTCCGTTGGCTGACCTTGTCCGTGAACAGCCGCGCGGTCCGTTCACCGGGCCCGGGTACGCCAGCGGACGCGGACAGGACGGCCGCCTGGCGGACTAGGGCGTCGCAGAACGTCAGCACTGCGTCGGGTGCGATGCGGCGGATCAACTCGCCGTCCGCCTCGGGGTGCCCGGACAACGTGTGGACCGCTCCGAGCATCTCCATCACCGGCCGCAACTGCTCGACGTGGACGGATCCGGCGGGCACCAGGAAGACGACGTCCCCCAGGTCGGCCAGGCCGGCGCCGATCTCCCCGGCGGGGACGGCGCCGAGGTCGTAGAGGACCGCGAAACGAAGCGCGGCGGAGCGAGGTGCGTTCATCAGCCGACGGCCCTTCTGCGATGCGAGATGCGACACCCCTGATTGGCATGACGCGACAGGGGGTGCGTGGCCCACTATGTCGGTCCGGTAGCCAGCGGTGGTGCCCTGTTCTAGCAAACTGCCTGCTTGGTGCCGCTGTGGCAGCGGCACCCGCCAGCGGAACTACCGTCGATCTGCCGCCGGTAGTGCCCGCCCCGACCGGGCTGGCGGTCCTAGCGTGGCGGTGGGGTTCTGCCCAGGGCGTCGATCTCCGGCGGCCGCACCCCGTAATCGCCGAGATCGGAAGGAAACGGAGGACAACCGTGACACCGGAGATAGACGAGGCCTTTGCCAAGATCAAGGCAGAATACGGCACTGACTCGCTGGATCGGGTGGAGGAGATGTTGGAGCCCCGACGGCGCTCCACACAACGGCATCCGCTGCAACAGGCGGCCAAGTGGATCCTGCCGGACATCCCGCAGACTCCCTGGCACAGCCCGTACGCCTACCCCGAGCTGCTGCCCGTGGTGCGAGGGCTCGAGGCGAACCACTCCGCCATCAAGTCCGAGTTCGAGAACGCCTGGCTGGGCGAGCCGGATCGCTTCACCGACTACGAGCACTACCTCGTGCGGCAGCGGAACTGGCAGGCCCTTTACCTCTATCGCGACGGCGCCATGGTGAAGGACTCCGCCACATTGGCCCCGACCGCGTACCGGGTGCTTGAGGAGGCCGCCGTCGAGCCCGGGGTCATCTGCCCCCTGCTGGAATCACACTTCTCCACCTTGTTGCCCGGTGCGTCCATCCGGCCGCACTGCGACCTGTGGAACTTCAGTATCAATCTGCACCTCGCGATCGACATCCCGGACGGGTGCACCATCCGGGTCGCCGAGGAGACCCGGGGCTGGGTCGAGGGCGAGTGCCTGTTGTTCGACTACTCCTTCGAGCATGAGGCGCACAACGGCGGCGACCGGGTGCGGACCTGCCTGCTGGTCGATCTCTGGCACCCGGACACCACAGTGGCCGAGCGGGTGGGGCTGACCGTGCTGATGACCGAGATCCAGAAGATGATGCAGGACATGTCGTGAACGCCGTTCTCAGCGGGCCGCTCGTCCCCGCCATCGTCCAGGAATCGCTCGGCCAGATCGACCTCGCCGACCCGCTCTTCCATACCTCGTCGAACCAGCACCGGGTGTTCAAGCTGCTCCGTGACTTCGACCCGGTGCACTGGAACGAGGACGGGACCGAACCGGGGTTCTGGTCCGTGACCCGGTACGAGGACTACGTCGCCGTGCAGAAGGATGGCAAGTCGTTCAGCTCGGCTTATACCAACGTGCTGGGACCGCAGCGCCGGACCGGCGACGAGGGTTCGGGGCGAATGCTCACGCACACCGACCCGCCTCGGCACACGGACCTGCGGCAGTTGGTCAACAAGGCATTCACGCCTCGAGCCGTCGCAGGGCTCGAGCCCTATGTGCGCTCGGTCGTCGGCCGGGCGCTGGACGAGGCGGTCGAGGTCGGCGAATGCGACTTCGTCGAGGTCGTCTCGCTGCTGCCGGTGGCGTCGATCGCGGCCCTGCTCGGCGTGCCGGAGTCGGACTGGCGCCTGCTGCTGACCCTGACGACGGCCGCGTTCGGCTCGGCCGACCAGGAGTTCCGGGCCGCAGCGAACGCAGACGCCCGGGCCACCGCCGCGCAGGCGCACGCGCAGCTCCTGCTGTACTGCCAGGACCTGATGCGGCAGCGTGGTTGCGATCCGAAGGACGATCTCGTCACCGCTCTGGTGCAGGCCCGCGACGCGGGCCGGCTCAGCGAGGAGGACGCCATGCTGTTCTTCGACCTGCTTCTGCTCGGCGGCAACGAGACGACCCGGCACGGAGCGGTCGGATCGCTGCTGGCGCTCGTGGAGTTCCCGCAGGAATGGGAACGGCTGAGGGCAGACCGCGACCTGCTGCCCGGAGCTGTGAACGAGTTGCTGCGCTGGGTGTCCCCGAGCAAACACGTTCTGCGGCGCGCCGTCCGCGACGTGGAACTCAAGGGCCGGTTGATCGAGACCGGCCAGGACGTAGTGGTCTGGCACCACTCCGCCAACCGGGACGAGCGGGTCTTCGACGCGCCCGACCGTCTGGATCTCGGCCGCTCTCCGAACCCGCATCTGGCTCTCGGAGCCGGAGCACACTTCTGCCTCGGCTCAGCGCTGGCGACGCTGGAACTCCGGGCCTTCCTCGACGAGCTCTGCGACCGGGTGGCCGCGGCCACGGTGACGGAGGAACCGGAGCGGCTTGCTTCGTCCGTGATCAACGGATTCAAGCGGGTGCGGGTCGAGCTCAAGCCCCTTTGAACTCACCGAGTCCTGCCGGGCGGTCGGTGGTTCTGCAAGGTCAGGGGATTGATAACTGTTCGTGCGTGATCGCCTACGTCATACTGTCCGGGGGGGGAGTACGGGGAGGACGCGAAGGCGAGGGGGGCTCGCATGCACCATGACGGCCTATCCGAATCGATCTACTTCGGCGTGCTCGGCTCGCTGGAGTGCTTCGATTCGGGCCGTCCGAAAGCGCTGCGCGGTCCGGCTCAGGAGCGGATGGTCGCCTACCTGCTCCTGAGCCGCGGGACCGTGGCGCCGATATCACGGCTGATCGAGGCAGTGTGGGACGAGGACCAGCCGGACACGGCCGCACATCAGGTCCGGAAGATGATCTCGGATCTGCGCCAGCGGCTGCCCGGGCTCCAGGACCGGCTCAGCACGGTCGGTCCCGGGTACCGGCTCACGATCGACGAGAGCGAGATTGACCACGGACGGTTCCTCGCCGGACTGCGGTCGGCCCGGGAGGTGCTCGGAGGGAGCGGGAACCAGATGCGCCGGGCGATCGGCCATCTGACCACCTCGCTCGCGCTGTGGCGCGGCCCACTGCTCGACGGTCAGGGCGGAATCCTCCTGCAGTCCATCGCGAACACGATCGAGGAGCGCAGGATCGCCGCGTTGGAGCAGCTTTTCGACCTTCACATCACACTCGGCGACGAGGGACCAGTCCTGGCCGGGCTGCGAGAGGCCGTGAGCGTGTACCCGACCCGGGAGACGCTGCGCGGCCAACTGATGCTCGCGCTCTACCGGGCCGGCTGTCAGGTCGAGGCGCTGGAGGAGTTCCACCGGTTGCGGCGGGTCCTGGACGATTCGTATGGGGTGGAGCCGGGCCACGATCTGGGCGAACTCTATCAACGAATCTTGAGGGCCGACCCGGCCTTGTCGGCTAGCCGGTCTCCTGCGGTGCTGTCCGGAATCCCGGCGCCGGTCGCCGAGGAAAGCCGTATCGAGGCGCTGAACGATCTCGTCCCGGTGAACATCCTTCCCTACGATCTTCATGACTTCACAGGCCGAACACAGACGCTGGAGCTCATCCTTTCCCTCGCGACCCATCCGGGATCCGGGCCTCGGCCCGTCGTCGTCACCGGAATGGGCGGCTCGGGCAAGTCGGCACTCGTCATCCACGCCGGGCACCAGCTCGCCAGCCGCTACCCCGACGCCCAGCTCTATCTGGATCTTCAGGGTTTCACCCCTGGCGCATCGCCGATGTCCGTACACGCGGCCCTGGCGGTGCTGCTGGGAGCCTTAGGGATTCCCGACGGATCCATTCCGGCTGACCTCCAGACCCGGGCGGCACTATGGCGGAGCACGACACAGCGCATGCGCTTCCTCCTGGTCCTGGACAACGTGGCGGATGCGAATCAGGTGCGTCCCCTGTTTCCGAACTCATCGCACTGCCTTGTCCTGATCACCAGCCGCCGCCTCCTGCCCGACCTCGACGGGGCGGTGCCCGTCAGTCTCGGGATGTTCAGTGGTGCAGAGAGCAAGGAACTGCTGGGGCGGATCCTTGGTCCGGACCGGGTGCGCGCTGAGGCCACCGTCGCGGAGGAACTGGCCGGGCTATGCGGTCACCTGCCACTGGCCATCCGGCTGAGCGCGGCGCGCCTGCAGCGCCGGACCCACTGGAGTCTGCAGCAGCTGGTCGACAAGCTCGTTGAACGTTCCCGGGCACTCACCGAGCTGGCCATCGGAGACCGGAGTGTGCAGGCGTGTCTGAGCATGTCCTTCGAGGTGCTCTCGGCAGGGCAGCAGTCCGCTCTGTTGATGCTGGCGGCTGTGCCCGGCCCCGAGATCGGCGAACACGCGGTGGGCGTGGTGCTGGGAGTGGACCAGTCCGAGGCTGAGGAGTTGTTGGAGACACTGCTCGACGCGCATCTGATTACGCAGCACGCGCCGGACCGGTACTCGTTGCACGATCTGGTGCGGGCCTTCGCTGTCGCGCGCGCTGAGGCGCATAACCCCGGTCTGGCCGAGGATGCGATGGCCCGGGCCATGGGGTACTACGCGCGGGCCAGCGAACAAGCCTGCGCCCTGCTGTTCCCGGGCCGCGCCGGACACCCGGTCCCGATGGAGAGTGCTTCAGCCTCGACACTGCGCCTGATCGACGATACCGCCGCGCTGGCGTGGTTCGACACCGAGTTTCGAGCCATGGCTGCAGCGCTGGCGTTGGCACCGCCGTCCGTCGCACCCGCCGACGTTTATCGACTCGCCCGCAATCTGGTGTTCTACCAGCACATGAAGGGGCTGACCGACGGGCTGACCGAGGTCGCCGAGATTGGGTTAGAGGCGGCCCGCGGGCTCCCCGACGGCCGGTTCGTCCGCATCGCGCTGGCGAATCTGGCCACCGCGCAGTGGTCGGCCGGCCGCCTCACGGAGTCGCTGGTCCCGCTGCGGGAAGCGTTGCAGCTGGCCGAAGCGGTCGGCGACGAGCCCACCCAGATCAGTATCCTCAACCGGCTGAACGCCTGTCACGAACGACTCGGCGAATACGATTACTGCGAGAAGCTGCTGGCCCGGGCGCTGGATCTGCTGGCCGAGAACCCGGCTCCGCAGGAGGAGGCGACGACCCGCAACGCATTGGGCGTGCTGCACCTGGTCCGCGGCGACACTGCCGAGGCCGTCCGCCAGTGCGGGCTGGCCCGCGCGCTCGGCGCGGGGGTCGACGTCGGTACCCGGATCAACGTGCTCAACACGCTGGCCGAGGCCAATCTGGCGGCGTCCGATCTGGACGTCGCGCAGGACTGTCTCACTGAGGCTGCGGATCTGGACACCCGGGCGGGCCAGATCCAGGCCGGTACGAACACCTTGTGCCAGCTGGCCGAGCTCAGTCTGGCGCGAGGTTCTACGGCCGACGCCGAGCGTTACGCCGACTTGGCGATACGTCGGCTCGACAAGGGGGCCACGCTTTCGGTGCACTGGTGCCTCACCTACTCCACCGCTGCCCGGGTCGCGCTGGCCGCGGGCGACCTGGACAGGGCGCGGGACTGCTACGCGACCGCGGCGCAGGCGGCTCAGCAGAGCTCGTACCGTTTCGAGGAGGCCCGCGCGCTGCGTGGTCTGGCCGCGGTCGCCGACGCGGTCGGCGACCGCTCGACGGCCGACGCGCGCCGGGCCAGTGCCGAGCGGATCCTCGCCGAGCTTGGTATCCAGCCGGTCCGACGGGCTCAGTCCTGGTAGGCAGGACCCGTGAACGGACCGCCCCTCAGACGGTTTCGTCTTCGGGGCGGTCTTATGTTGTCTTGTCCGGGCCGCAACGGTCCATGCGGTCCGCGACCGGTTCACAATGACGCCGCTTCCACTTCCACCGGCCCCGGCGGGATCAGCCCGGCTCGCAGAGCATTGACGCCAGCTTGGAACCGGCTCGACGCCTTCAGATCCGTCATGATCTCGGCGATGTGGCGCCTGCAGGTCCGTACCGAGATGCTGAGACGGCGGGCGATGAACTCATCTTTGGCGCCGGTCGCTAGCAGCAGCGCGATCGACTTCTTAAGGACCTCCTCGGCTTCGCCGTACTCCAGCGAATTCGTGGCGCCCGCTTCGTAGGGGACCGCCGTCGACCACAGCTGCTCGGTGGCCCGGTGGATGAAGTCCACTGTCGTCGGCTCGCGGATCACGACGGTCGCGCTGGGGTCGGCCCGGTCCGGCAGGAACACCGTCTCCCGGTCGAACAACAGGATCCTGTCGCTGGCCACGTCGCAGGTCCGCACCTCGCAGCCGGCCTCGCTGAGCCGGTCCAACAGATCCCGGGCGCCGCGCTGCACCCGGGCCGGGTGCTGGAAAAGCAGCCGGACGCGTACCCCGCGCTTGAGCGGTTCGAAACCGAGCACCGCCAGCTCCAGGACCCGGTCGCCCTCGAGCTGACCGGGGAACACCCCCAGGATCTCGGCCGAGCTGCGGCGCCGGCACCCGGCCAGTACGCTGCGCAGCGGTTCGCCGGCCTGGACGACGTCCACGGCCTCGCGTCGGTTCCGCTTGCGCCGGCTGGCGAAGTACACGTCCTTGACCGACAGCACCTGGGCCTTGACCTCGCCGATCCGGTGCTCAAGCTCCTGGATCCGCACCTCCATCGGGCCGGACAGCTCGGCCGCGGCGGTCTCCGGACTCGTCGGCACCAGTTCCTCGACGGTGTCGACGGCCGCGCACACCAGGCGCAGATCCAGCAGCCGGTCCACGGCGTGGCGTGCCTCGTCGGGTCCGATGCCCAGAGCCGCCGTCAATGCGGGACCCCCGTGGCGCGGCATCCGTCCGTGCTCCAGGGCCCATTGATAGACCGCCACCGTCACGGGGTCGAGCGGGCTGGAGCCCTCGGTGGGCGAAGCCGTGCCGGATTCGGGCAGGCATGGCGCCGGATTCTCGCCGGCGTGTGGCAGCGGGCGTGCGGTCGGCTGCTCGGGAGCCGTCGCCGTCGGGGCCGTGATGCTCATGCGATCACCCCGGCTGCCAAGTCCCGGCGTTCGAACGCCGCAGTGATCTCGTGCGCGACCTCGTCCATGATTTCCTCGTCCAACAGATAGAAGTGGCCTCCGGCGAACGTCCGCAGACTGAACCCGGCCGCGGCGAACCGCTCCCATCCCGGCAGGGCGGCCGCATCGACCAGCTGGTCCGAAGCCCCGCCGAGCACCCGGACCGGTACCGGCAGCGGACGGCCGGAGTCGAGCGCGAGGGCGTTCGAGTGGGCCAGCCGGCGGCCCAGGGTCAGGTCGCAGTCCAGGAGGCCGAGGATGTACTGGCGGAACTCCGGCTCTTCAAGGAATTCGCGCGGGGTGCCCGTGCCTAGACGGAGCACCGAGAGCAGTTCTTCCTCGGTCAGGACCGCGCCGTCGTCCTGCAGCCGCGCCGGGTCATACGCATGCCCGCTGAGGACCAAGGCCCGCGCGACATCGGGGTCGGCCAGACTCAGGGCGATCGCAATGGACGCACCGAGGCTGTGCCCGAACAGGACTGTGGGCATCGGGGGCGCGGCGCGCAGTTCGGCCGCTATCGATTCCACCACCTCGGCGGTCCTGGCCGGCAGATCCGCGAATTCCTCGGCGAACCGGCGCTCGCGGCCCGGCAGGTTCACGCCGATCACGTCGAGGTCGGCGGATAGCCGGCGGAGCAGCGGGAGCAGCGCGTTGGGCCCGGCGCCTGAGTGCGGGATCGCCACGACCCGCCCGCGCGCCGTTGCCGGTGCAGGCCGCACGGGAGAGAGGTACAGACCCTTAACGTTCGTGGTGTCAGGCATCGTGGTTCTCATCTGTCGTTCCTTGGGGCTTGTGCGCGGTGAATGAGCAGGGCGCCGGGGCCGTCGGCGGATCGGTGATCTGGACAATAACCGGATCTTGATACACGCCGCTGAGTACGCCAAGGAACACCTCGACCACGTTCTCGAATCCGCGGACCGTCGTCTCACGGGGGGTTATGCGCCGAGCCACCACGTGGTTGCGCAGGTAGGCGAGGGCGGTGCTTCGCAGGTATGCGTAGTGGGCCGCCAGGTATCCGCGTACCTCGACCGTGGTGGTTCCACTGTGGCTCCTGAGCAGACCGGGCGGTTGCGCGACGACCGACGGGTGGACGGCGGCGATTCGTCCGCCGTCCCGGACTAGAGCGCCGACCTCGGACAGCTGCTCGACCGGGAGATCTGTCCAGGCCGCGTCGAAGGGCTCGAACCCCGTTTCGGCGGCGAGCGCGCCGAGCGCGTCCAGGACCCGTGCGCTCCCACTTCCGTCGCGGGCGACGGGACTGGTCAGCCCGGCCCGGACGTCGTGCACACCGTGTAGCTCGGCCGTCCTGGTGACGAGATAGCCGGTGGGGCTTGGTGCGGCGGCGACGAGCAGCCGTTCCTCTGCTTGGAGCCGGAGTACTTCCCGCACCCCCGCCCAGGCCGACAGGCCTGGTGTGCCGAGCACCGAGAACTGGAAGGTCAACGGGAGCCGGTCGGTGCGGTCGACGACGGTAACGTCAGGCCTGCCGGCGGTCACGACGGTGTGGGTGGACCAGCCGCCGTCGTGCACGACCACTGATCCGACGGGCAGCGCCGCGGCCCGAGACTCGACGATCTCGCCGATAGCGGGCCCTGACGGCATCGGGGTGTGCAGGTGCCAGCCGTGCCGCACTGTGCGTTCGGCCTCCGCCCCGACGCACAGGTAGATGTTCGCGACCAGCGCCTGTCCTGGTTTCAGAGGGGCGATCTCCAGCGGGGCGACAGAGAACTGCTCGGCCCGCAGCTCGTCGAACGTCCGCCCGCTCAGCTGGATGGTGAGGAAGTCGGCCATGGCGAGTCCCGCTCAGGCGGCGGTCACGACGACCGTCGGGGACGGGTCGTTGGAGGCCGCCGGGCGGTCCGCCGGGGCCGGGGCCGCCGCGGCCACCAGACCCAGGGCGGTGGCGGCCGCGAGGACCGTGATCGAGGCCGTGACGGAGCGCTTGAGCTTGACATTCATCGGCTTTTCCCCTTGATCGAAGGATCGAAGTTCCCTGACTTCTTCGATGCTCGACAAGGCCGCTCCTCCGGCGTTCCCCTGGCGTTCCCCTGGCGCGCGCGGACGGTCGGGCGCCGCGGGAACGGCCGGGCGCGGACGCCCGGCCGTGCGTGTCAGGACCTGCTGACCAGTGCGGGCCGGGCGACCGCCGCGGCGGCGTCCGCCAGGGACTCGGCCACCCCGGCGACTGTGGGGCGGTCGAACAGGCCCATGAGGTCGAACTCCAGCCCCAGCACCGTGCGAATCCGGTTCACCAGGCGAGTGGCGAGCAGTGAGTGCCCGCCGAGTTCGAAGAACCCGTCGTCCAGGCCGACGCGGTCCAGGCGCAGTACTTCGGCGAAAAGCTCGGCGACGGTCCGCTCCAACTCGGTGCGTGGTTTGCGTCCCTCGGCCGGCGCTCCGTACCTGGGCTCGGCCAGCGCCTGGAAGTCAATCTTGGCGTTCGCCGTCAGCGGCAGGGCGTCCAGCACGACGAAGGCGGCCGGCACCATGTAGTCCGGCAGCTGCCCGGCCAGCGCCGCGCGCAGCTCTGCGACGTCTGGCGACGCTCCGGCCTCGGGGACGACGTAGGCGACCAGCCGCTTGTCCCCCGGGACATCCTCCCGCACGATCACCGCGCATTCGGCGACGCTGGGCCGGGCCAGCACCGCGGCTCGGATCTCCGCGGGCTCAATTCGGAAGCCGCGCAGCTTCACTTGGTCGTCGGCCCGGCCGGCGAAGACCAGGAAGCCGTCCTCGGTCCAGCGTCCGAGGTCGCCGCTGCGGTACATCCGGGCTCCCGGCTCGCCGAACGGGTCGGGGACGAACCGCTGCGCGGTCAGTCCCGGGCGGCCGAGATAGCCGCGGCCGAGCTGCTCGCCGGCGAGGTGGATCTCCCCGAGCACCCCCGGGGGCACCATCGTCAGGTTCTCATCGAGGACGTATACGCCGCAGTTCGGCAGCGGACGCCCGATGGAGGCCCTGGGGTGCTGCGTGAGCGCGCAACCGGATGCCTCGACGCAGAACTCGCTTGGGCCGTAGTAGTTGTAGACGGTGACGTCCTCGGGGGCGTTCCTCAGCGTCTCCCACAGCACCTCGGTCACCGTCTCGCCGCCAAGCATCAGAGTCCGGACTGGCGTGCCCTCGGTCAGCAGGCCGTCGGCCAACAGCTGCTGGGCGAAGCTCGGCGTCACGTCGACCTGCTCGATCCCGTGGTCCCGGACGTAGCGCACCATGCGCGCAGGGTCTCGCCGGGTGGACTCGTCCAGCAGATGCAGCTCATGTCCGGCCATCAGTGCCCAGACACCCTCCCATGAGGTGTCGAAGGACAGCGAGGCGGACAGCGCCACCCGCCGCCGTTCTGTCGGGTCCCGCGGCGCCGGGTAGGTCACCCGCGAGTGGAACGCCAGCTCATTCACCAGCGCGCGGTGAGTGACCGCGACGCCCTTGGGCACACCGGTGGATCCGGAGGTGTAGATCACGTAGGCGACGTGGTCGGGGTGGTACGGCACTGCGCGGTCGGCGTCGGTCGGATCCTGGTCGGACCGATCCGCCTGGACCAGATCGGTCACCAATACCAGACCCGAGGCGCCGGTGCCGAGCCGGTCCGCGATCTGGCCGGTGGTGACCAGGACCACGGGTCCGGCGTCCGCCAGCACGGTGCGGATGCGCTGATCGGGGTAGAACGGATCGACCGGAAGGTACGTACCGCCGGACTTGAGAACGGCCAGCCACGCGACCACAGCGTCGGCAGTTCGGGGCAGGACCACTGCGACTGGGGCGTCGGCGCCCACCCCCAGAGAGATCAGGTGGTGTGCGAGCCGGTTGGCGCGGCTGTTCAGCGTCACGTAGTCCAGCTGCTCCTCGCCCGCCACCAGAGCGAGCCGGTCGCCCGACTCGGCGGCCCGGAGTTCGAAGGTGCCTACCGCCGACGCCGCCGGGAGCGGCATCGTCGCACCGGTGAAGGCCAGCAGCCGGCGCGTCTCGTCCTCGGTGACGGTCGGAATCGCCGACGGTGTGACGTCCGGTGCGCCGACGATAGCGGGGATCAGGGCACTGAAGCGCTCGGCGATCCGCTCAACGGTGGTGTCGTCGAAGAGGTCCAGGGGGTACTCGATCGTCCCCGAGATCCCGGCCGGGGCGCCGTCGGGACCGTGGTGCTCGCGGAAGGAGAACGAGAGGTCGAACTTGGCCACCTCGCCCTTGAGCAGGTGGACCTCGGTCTGCAGCCCTGCCAGCGGAGCCGGCGGCAGCGCGTCGTGCATCTCGACGAAGACCTGGCACAGCGGGTGCACTGACCGCAGCCGGATCGGGTTGACCGCCGTGACCACCTGCTCGAACGGCAGGTCCTGGTGCGCGTACGCTGCCCGGTCGCCGTCGCGCGCCCGGCCGACGAGCTCTCGGAAGGTGGGCGCACCGGACACGTCGGTGCGCAGGACGAGGGTGTTCACGAACAGGCCGACGACCTCGTTCAGTGCCGGGTCGGTCCGGCCGGCGACCGCCGTGCCCAGGGCGATGTCCGTCCCGGATCCGTGCCGGGCGAGCAGGGCGGCGGTCGCGGCCTGCAGGACCATGAACAGCGTGGCCTGGCACTGCCGACCCAACTCGACCATCGCGGCGTGGGTCTCGGGGGAGATGGAGAACCGGGCCTTCCCGCAGCGCGGGCTGGGCGAGGCCGGCCGTGGCCGGTCGAAGGGCAGCCGCAGTTCAGCGGGCAGGCCCTGGAGTGTCCGGCGCCAGAACGCCGACTGCTCGGCGGCCAAAGTGCCGTCCTGCGACGCCGATCCGAGCAGATCCTGCTGCCAGAGCGTGTAGTCGGAGTAGCGCACGGGCAGCGGTTCCCACGCCGGTTCCCGTCCCGCCTGCCGCGCGGTGTAGGCGGTACCCAGGTCTCGGAGCAGCGGGCCGAGCGACCAGCCGTCGCAGAACGCGTGGTGGATGACCAGCAGCATGATGTGCTCGGAGTCCGACAGCCGCAGCAGGGCAGCCCGGGTCGGCAGATCGGCGTCCAGGTCGAAGGGCCGGGCGGCGACCGCGGCTAGTGCGGGGTCTAGGGCGACGCCGTCCATGACAGCGCTGCAGAACTCCGATACCGCTGAATCCATGCGGACCAGCGTCGGCGCGGCCTCGGCGGCCGGCAGCACTTCCTGGCGGAACTGCCCGTCCTGCTCGCGCAGCACGGTGCGCAGGGTCTCGTGGCGTTCGACGAGATCCACGAGGGCGGACTGCAGCGCCGGTTCGTCCAGCGAGCCGGTCAGCCGCACGACGATGGGGATGTTGTGGGTGGCACTCGGACCCTGCATACGGTTCGCGAACCACAGCCGTTGCTGGGCGAAGGACAGCGGGAACATCTCACTCCTCAGCGAAACGATCTTGTCGTCGAGTTCTCGGGGGTCTGGTTTCAGGAACGGCGGACCAGCTTGGGACGGACCAGGCGATCCGCGGCACCGGCGGAGTCGGCGACGAAGGTGCGCTCGGCGAGTTCGGCCACGGCCGCGGCAGTCGGGCGGGCGAGGATGTCACTGAGCCCGATCCTGGGATCGATCTCCTCCCGGACCCGGGTCCACAGCCGCATGGCCAGCAGCGAGTGGCCGCCGAGACTGAAGAAGTCATCGTCCATGCCCACCGACCGCAGCCCGAGCACCTGGGCGAACAGCTCGGCGGCCGTGCGTTCGCGGGCGGTGCGGGGTGCGCGGCCGGGGGCGTCGTCCAGGCCTGTCGTCGTCAGGCCGGCCAGCACCGCCCGGTCCACTTTCTGGTTCTGGGTCAGCGGCATCGCGTCGAGTTGCAGATACCGGGTCGGGATCATGTATTCCGGGAGTTCGTGCTGGAGGGCGTCTCTGATCTCACGCGCCTCGACCGCTCGATCGGCGGTGTAGTACGCGCACAGCGCCGTCGGGCCCTCCGGTGTCCGGAACACCTGCGCAATGGTCTCGCGCAGCGCCGGGATTCGCCGCAGGTGCGTCTCGACCTCGCCGAGCTCGACCCGGAAACCGCGGATCTTCACCTGGTGATCCTGTCTTCCGACGTACTCCAGCGTCATTTCCTCTGTCCAGCGCACGATGTCGCCGGTGCGGTAGAGCCGTTCGCCGTGCGGACCGCTGGTTACGAAGGCATGTTCGTCGAGGTCGGGCCGTCCCAGATAGCCGGTGCTCAACCCGGCGCCGCCGACCAGCAGCTCGCCGGGCACGCCGATCGGCTGCGGGTTGCCCTCGGAGTCCAGGACGTACGCCGTGGAGTTGGCGATCGGCCGGCCGATCGGGACCGGTCCGAGGGGCGCCCAGGTCAGGCGGTGGACGGTGGAGAAGGTCGTGTTCTCCGTGGGGCCGTAGATGTTGGAGACCTCGGCGTCCGGGCACGCGGCGATGGCCGCCGCGAAATGCCGGGGAGAGGCCGCCTCGCCGCCCACGAGCAGCTGGCAGCCGTCGAACACCGCCGGCTCCTGTTCGACGAGCCGGTTGAACAGCGCGGTGGTGACGAAAACGGTGTTCACTCCGTGCCGGACGATCGCGGCGGCCAGCCGGGCCGCGTCCAGCAGCGTGTCCTCGGGGACTAGGACCAGGCTCCCGCCGTTCAGCAGCGCCCCCCACACCTCGAAGGTGCAGGCGTCGAAGGCGGCTGATCCGGTCTGCAAGATGGTGGTCCCTGGGCCGAGCCGGACGTAGTCGGCTGCACAGACCAGCCGGGCGATCGCCCCGTGGTCGACCTGCACGCCCTTCGGAGTTCCCGTCGTGCCGGAGGTGTAGATGACGTACGCGAGGTCTCGTGCGCCGCCTACGGGATCGGTCGGCAGCGGCGGTTCCGGCTCGGGGTGGCCGAGTCCGTCCACCAGGACCACCGGGACGTCCGCGTGTATCCCGGGATCGTCCGTGACCAGAGCTTCGGCGCCGCTGTCGAGCAGGACCGCGGACCGTCGGCTCGCGGGCCATGCCGGGTCCAGGGGGACGTACACCGCTCCGAGCTGGAGCACGGCCACCATGACGGCTGGCAAGGCGGGGGTCTTGCCGAGCAGAAAAGCGACCCGGTGGCCACGGCGCACTCCGTGAGTGCGCAGCGCGCCGGCCAGGCGCCGGGCCTGCTCGGCGAGTTCGGCGTACGTCACGTCGCCGCCGTCGTGGCGGATCGCCGTCCGGTCCGGGCCCTGGGTGACCTGGGCCTGGAAGAGTTCATAGACGGTCTGCGCGTCGGGATACGGCCGGGAGGTCTCGTTCACGAGGGCGAGGGCCGCGTGCTCGGCGAGCGTCAGGATATTGATAAAGTCGACTGTGCTCTCCGGCCGTTCGGCCAGGTGGTTCAGCAGGACTCCGAGATGGCCCAGGATCCGGTCGGCGACGTGGGCGTCATGGACGTGCTCGTGGTAGTCGACGTGCAGGAGCGTTCCCTCGCTGTCGCTTTGCAGCCACAGGGCCAGATCGTGTCCATGCTCCGGCGCCGCAGGGCCGTCCAGGACGCACAGCAGGGCCGGCCGTGCCCCACCGGAGCTCTCCGGCTCCGGCAGTACTTCGGGCAGCCGTTCGGCCACCGCTCGCAGGTGCTCTCCGAGCGTCAGGCCGGCCGGCATCAGGGCCGCGAAGCGCGCGCTGTCGGCACCCGGCGGCCAGGCGGCGTGTCGCACGCCGACCTCGAAGCCGGGGCGGTCCGCGTACTTGCGGCCCAGCAGGAGGGCGGCCGCCAGCAGGTCCTTCGGTGACGGTGCGGGACCAGCGGGGCCGGCCATCCTCAGCGAACGCCGGCTCGTCCCGCACGGTCCGGCCAGCCGGCACGCCTGCCCGAACGGCAACGCCGCCGTGATCTCCTCGTGGTCGTCCACGTCCGTACCCACCTTCTCCATCACAGAGTCCTGATCCAGTCGTCGATCACGCGACCACGATAGGGTCGCCCGCAGCCCCGGAGGGGAACCACGAGGGGCACGTCAGCGGCAGTTCCGGTCGATCCGCGGCGTCGGACCGCGCGCCGACGACCGAGCGGAGGGCGTCCTGCATCAGGGCAGCGAAGCGCCCGATCCGTTCCGCGGCGAACAACGACGGGTCGAAGCCGATCCGGACCTCGGCGCCGCTGCCGAGGAGTTGCAGGTTCACGTGGAGCGGGAACGTCGTCCGCCCGGTGTGCCACCGGTCGCGCATCGGGAGCCCCGACAGATCGCGTATCTCGTCCAGTGCGTGGAAATTCATGAAATTGAAGACCACGTCGAAGGCCGGACGGCCCAGCAGTTGAACGATCCTGGCCTGCGGGAAGGCCTGATGGGGGACGCCCGCACGTTCCGCGGCGGCAACGGCGCCGACAAGCCCGGCCCAGGTCTCCGGCAGTTCGGCGACACGCAACGGCAGGGCATTGACGAACAGCCCGACGGCAAGATCGGCTCCCGGACGGACCGGGCGGGTGTGGAAGCCCAGGCCGGTCACCAGATCGTGCTCGCGTCCAGTCCACTGCGCCAGGGCTTTCACATGGGCCGCCAGCGCTACGGATTTCAGGGGCGCTCCGAGCCGCCGAGCCGTCGCGGACAGCCCTTCGACCTGTGCGGCGTCGAGCTCGAAGGCCAGCGTGCCGCTCGGATTCGGCACGTCCGTCCGCCGGCCGGGCAGCAGCGCGGGCGCGTCGGCCTGGTTCAGCCAGTGCGCCCGGGCCTGTGGGTCCGCCGCGGCGGACCGCTCGGCCCGCACGAATTCGTGCCACACGGTGGCCGGCGGCTCGGGCAGGTCCGGTGAATCCAGTCCCAGCGCCGAGTGGTAGAGGACCATCAGGTCCACCGCCAGCCGGCTCAGGCTCCAGCCGTCGGCGATCGCGTGGTGGACCGCCAGGACGATCCGGAACGATCCGGGCAGCACTGTCACGTGGCACCGCAACAGCCGGGGGGAGCCGAGCTCGAACGGCAGCCCGGCGCGGCGCCCCAGCCAGTCGTCCTGCAGCAGGTCGGCCTGCTCGGGGTCGGCCGCGTGGTCGACGGTCAGCGGCGGCTCGGCGTCCCGCCACAGCAGCTGCGTGGGCTCGGTGAACGTGGTGACATCGAACGCGGCGCGCAGCGCCGGGTGGCGGCGGGCGAGGCCGCTGAGTGCGGTGCGGAAACAGCCCTCGTCGAACGGCGCGTCCACCTCCCAGCCGTCGGCGAGGTGGTAGGCCATCGGGACGGCTCCGGTCGCGGCGAGGAAGACCATTGCGGCCTGGAGCGACGAGGCAGGAAGTGCGTCCTCGACACCGGCCGGGACGAGATCTCGTTCCGGGGGGTACAGAAGGGCGAAGGGGGAGTCAGCCATCGGCTCGGCGTTCTGGTCGTCCCCGGCCGGATTCTCGGCGGCCGCCGCGGACGCGAGCTGCGCGACGATCGCGTTGACCGTCTCATGCGCCAGCAGTGTGCCCAACGACAGGGGCAGGCCCTGGCTCCGGGCCTCGACGACTACGCGCACCGCGATAAGGGAGTCGCCGCCGAAGGCGTAGAAACCGTCGTCGGGGCCTAGGCCCGGCGCGGCCAACTGGGTTCGGAAGATCTGCAACAGGGCGGCCGCCGCGTCTCGGTGTGCCGACTCAGGAGCATCGCCGTCGGAGGTTTGCGGGCTTGCCGGAGGTGGTGTCGGCAGCGGAGCCGCCTTCTGGGAGGCCGCCTCGGACGCCCATGTGCGGCACTGTCTGCGGTCGGCCTTGCCATGCGAGTTGAGCGGGATCGCGTCGACCTGGAGGAACCGTTGCGGTACGAAATGCGACGGGACGCTCGCGCGGAACGTGTCCAGCCCGCTGAGCGGACCGGCGTGCACTGCGACCAGGTACTGGTGTCCGTCCGCGTCCGCGACGGCCACGACGATCACCTCGACCAGGCTGGTGTGCGCTCGCAGAGCGGCCTCCACCTCCTCCGGCTCCAGCCGGCGGCCCTGGATCTTGACCTGGTTGTCGAGCCTGCCCTGGTGGACCAGTTCGCCGGCCTCCACGGTCACCCGGTCGCCGGTGCAGTACCAGGCGTCCGGGCCGGGGCGGCCCTCGTTCTCTCCGGCGCGATCCCGCGCGAAACGTCCGGCATCGTCGGCCGGGTCCAGGTAACCGGAGAACCGCTGCGGCCCTCGGACCTGGAGTTCCCCCTCGTCCGATATCCGGTGGTCGAGGTGCGGCAGGATCCGGCCGATCGGAACACTGCCGTTGCTGCTGTTCGGCCAGTTCGCGCGTTCAGCCGGCAACCGGTAGGCGGTCACCGTGATGGTCAGCTCGGTCGGACCGTAGAGGTTCTCCACGAGGCTGGCCGGTGCCGCGTCGGCCCATGCCCTGGCCTGTTCGAGGGAGAACCGCTCCCCGGCGAACAGACTCCAGCGCACCGTGGGCATCGATCCGGTCGGCAACCCTCCGGCCCGCGCGGCCATCGAGATGATCGACGGCACGGAGTACCAGTGCGTGATCCCCCGCTTTCTGACGAAGGCGACCGGGTCCAGCAGCTCCGCGCGGGAGGCGACGACGAGCGTGGCTCCGCCGCCCCAGGCGACGAACATGTCGAAGACCGAAGGGTCGAAGGTCAGGTCGAAGGTCTGGGAGAGCCGGCAGCCGGGGACGACTTCGTAGCGGCCGATGTTGTGGCGGAGGAAGGCGTCGAGGTTGCGGTGCCGGATCGGCACACCCTTCGGCGTCCCCGTCGATCCCGACGTGAACAGAATGTAGGCCACGTCGTCCGGATCGGTGCGGCGGGCTGGCTCGGTGTCGGCCGGGTCCATGGCATCTGCGAACAAGTCACGCCGGTTCAGCAGGACCGTCGGCACACCGAGCTCCGCCACCGCAGCCTGGTCCAGGCTCCGGTCAGCGACGATCAGATCCAGGCCCGCGGCGGCAGCGACCCGGCGGTTGTGGTCCGCCGGGTGCGCGGCGTTGAGCGGCACCACCGTGCCGCCCGCGCGCAGTATGCCGAGATAGGCCGCGTAGTCGACCGGACTGCGCGATGCCAGCAGCCCGACCTTCGGTCGTGCCGGACCGAGGTCGTGAGCCACTCGCGCGGCCGCGTCGCGCAGCCCGGAATAGGTGACCGTACGGTCGTCGGTGATCAGCGCGATCTGTTCGGGATGCTGGCGGGCGCTCTCCGCGAACCATTCATACAGGGTCTTGACGGCCATCCGAGGGCCTCCTTCCGGAACCGGAATCCCTCATCGGGACCGAGACGGGGCCTGGGCGAAGGCCTGGGAGAGTTCTGTGAGCACATCCGGGCGCGTGCCTTGCGGCGCGCGCAGGGAGCGGATGAAGTCCCGATACGTCCGGTGGTAGTAGTGGTGCCGGCCCTTGAGCCTGCCGTGCAGCTCGCCGAGCTGATGGATCGGGAGGCTGGGCATCAGGTGGTGCTCGACGTGGAAGTTGTTGCCGTTCGTGAACCACGCGGCCAGCCGGTTCGACCGGATGGTCCGGGTGTTCTGGAACACGTCGGTGGTGAGAGTTTGGCACCGGTAGTGTTCCGGGAACTCGATCGCGGCGTGGACCGGGCCAGCCACCGCCAATGGCGCTAGCCAGATCCACAGGGCGAGCCGGCTGCCGGTGACCAGGGTCGCCGCCACAACGGTGACGATCAGCGCGATCATGATCGCGTAGTCCCGGCGGATCCCGCGCATCGCGGTCGGCTTCTCCTCAGAAAGTGTTCGTCCGGCGGCCAGTTTCCCGGCCGTCCAGAAGAACCCGAGGAAGTGCGAGACCATCGAGAACCGGTAGACCCACAGCAGCGTCCGGTGGAATCTGTTGCCGGTACCGGCGCCGTACTGGTCTCCGTAGTCGAAGAACTCCTTATTCTGTGGCGTCCCCAACAGCCGGTGGTGTCGCATATGTGAGGCCTGATAAGCAGCGAACGATGTCAGCAGCGGAAGTCCCAACAGGATGCCGGCCACCGTGTTGGCCCGCATGGTCCGGAACCCGATCCCGTGCAGGGCCTCGTGCTGCAGTTCCACGGCGTGGGCGTACATCAGTCCGCACAGCACGATCCCCGCGGCCGTGCTCCAGGGCGAACCGACGGTGATGAGGCCGACGCCACCGGCTGTCAGGACAGCCAGGATCGCGAGTTTGACGGCGAAGCGGCGTCCATCCGCACGGCGCACCAGGCCGACTTCACGCCGGATGTCCTCCATGGTTGTTCCTTTCTCAAGGGCGCGGATCTCCGGCCGGAGCGGCGGCGCCGCCCGATCACGTCGCCGACGGCGCCGCTTCGGGAATGTCGCGCATGCCGCGCAGCGGAGAGAAGATGACGAACAGCGACACCGCCCACGCGCCGAGCACGCAGACCAGCACCGTCGTCCGCAGACCGAGCGCCGTGCCGAGCGCGCCGCCGAACAGCGAGCCGAGCGGGAGGCTGCCGTAAGCCAGCCACAGGTAGGCGGAGTTGACCCGGTTCAGCAGGCGTGGCGGGCAGACGGTCTGGCGGTAGGAGATGGCTGAGGCGTTGAAGAAGGTCACCGCTGCCGCGTAGGCGGCCGTGCCGACGGCGTACAGGGCGACACCCCAGCCCGGCCGCGCCAGCGGCATCAGCAGGTAGAAGGGGCCGGGGACCGCCATCGACAGCCAGATGATCCGGGCGCTGCCGACCCGCCGCGACACTCGCGCGGCGAGACCGCCGGCGACAAGGCCGCCGACCGCGCCGCCGGTGAACGTCAGCCCGATCGCCACCGGAGCCGCGTGCAGCGTCCGGGCCAGATAGGCGACTCCGATGGCCGAGACAGCGATCACGAAGAAGTTGGAGAGGCTGGTGCAGATCAGAAGAGCGCGCAGGACCCGTTCGTGCAGGACGTAGGCGAGCCCGCTCTTGATCGAGGCACGAACCGTCTCGGGCTCGTCGTCGGCCGTCTGGGTCGCACCCGTGCTACTGGCCGCGTCGGGCTCATCGCTGGGCGCGGTTGTGCCTGCCGGTTGCGCGGGTTCCCGGATCATGCGGAGTGCCAGAGCGCTGATCGCGTAGGTGGTCACATTGCCATAGAGGGCGCGGGACGCGCCGACCACACCGGCCAGCAAGCCGCCGATGGACGGGCCGATCATCTCGGCCAGGGACTCGCTCATCCCCAGCTTGCCGTTGCCGTCCACTAACTGGCTGCCCGAGATCAGCTTCGGCAGCTGGCTGCGGTAGGCCACGGTGAACAGAACCGTCAGGAACCCGGTCGCTGTGACTACCGCATACATCGACCACAGGTCGAGCAGGCCCGCCAGGCTCAGCACCGGGAGGCTGGTCAGCAGCACCAGCCGGGTCAGATCGCAGCAGATCATGATTCTGCGCTGGTCCCACCGGTCCGCCAGCACGCCGGCGGGCAACGAGAACACGAGGAAGGGCAGCCAGCCGAAGAACGTCAGCAACGAGACGTCGAACGTGCTCGCGCGCAGCTCCCGCAGCGCGATCAGCGGCAGGGCGACCAGGGTGATCTGCGGTCCCACCGCTCCGGCCGTCTGACCGGACCAAAGCAGCAGGAAGTCGCGGTTGCGCCACAGCGAGCGTGGCGCCCGAGACTTGTCTTCGACGAGCGTTGCCTGTGACATCGGCCCTAACGTTCCTTTCCCAGCCGCGAGTCTTCCGCCCAATGGAAGAGCCACCCCGCGTGCTCACTGTGCCAGTGGGCCGGACCGGGAAAGCCCGGCGTCGGCGAATGTGCCGCCGATGTGCTTGCCGGTGCCGCGGACCGAGCTTCGGCGTCAACACCTGCCGTGCAGCTTGTTGCCGGGGTCCGGTGATTGTGCGGTCGGCGGGTGGTGACCGAGCCTGCTAGCACACCGTCCGCTGACGTTCGGCCGGCGATGCCGGTCCGACCCGCCGCGATCAGGAGCGAACCCGTGACCGAACTGTCCTATGCCCAGCGCCGGCTGTGGTTCCTCGACCAGGCAGAGGGCCCGTCCGGTGCCTACAACGTCCCCGTGGCACTCAGAGTCAGCGGTCCTGTGGACCCTGAAGCCCTTCGGGCAGCGTTGCGGGATGTCGTGGTCCGGCACGAACCGCTGAGGTCGTTTTTTCCGGGGCGAGCTGGCGAGCCCGAGCGGTCCGTTCTCGCTCCCGAGGACTGTGCGCCCGAGCTGACGGTAACTGACTTGGCCGAGGCCGATCTCGCCGCAATGCTCATGACAGAGCAGGCCCGGCCCTTCGACCTGTCGATCGATCTCCCGATGCGCGCGAAGCTCTTCCGGATCGCTGCCGACGAGTATGTTCTGTCGCTGGTGATTCACCACATCGCCACCGACGCCTGGTCCGATCAGCCGCTGCTGCGCGATCTGTCCGAGGCGTACGCCCAGCGGCTTCGCGGCGAGGAGCCAGAATTCCGGCCACTGGCAGTCGATTACACGGACTACGCGCTGTGGCAGCGCGACCTCCTCGGCGACCCGGACGACGCGGCCAGCCTGGCGGCCCGGCAGCTCGGATACTGGCGCACGACCCTCGCGGACCTGCCCGAGGAACTGGAGTTGGGCCGCGATCGGCCGCGTCAGGGGGAGTCCGGCCATCACCGGGCCGGCACCGTCCGCTTCCGGATCGGTGCGTCCGTCCATACCGCGCTCGCGGAGCGCGCCCGATCGGTCGGCGCCTCGACGTTCATGGCGGTGCAGGCCGCGTTGGCCGCCGTTCTGTCCCGGCTGGGCGCCGGCGAGGACATCGTCCTGGGCACAGTGGTCACCGGACGGTCCGACGAGGCACTGGAAGACCTCGTCGGCTTCTTCGTGAACACGCTGCCGCTGCGGACCGACGTGTCCGGCGACCCGCGGTTCACCGAACTGGTGAAGCGGGTCCGGGCGGCGGACCTCGGGGCGTTCGGCCACCAAGACGTGCCTTTCGACATGGTGGTCGAGGCGGTGAACCCGCCGCGCTCGCCGGGGCGCCATCCGCTGTTCCAGGTGATGTTCGGCTGGCAGCCCGATACCGTGGCCGGGGCGGACGGAGCGTTTCCCGGATTGCGGACCGAGACCGTCGCCGTGAACGGGGCGGTGGCCAAGTTCGACCTCACCTTCGGGGTGACCGAGCTGTCCGGGAACGCGGGTCTGCGCGGCGCGATTGAGTACGACACGGAGCTCTTCGACCGCGAGACGGTGGAAACGCTCGCCGCCCGGCTCGTCCGCTTCCTGGAAGCCGTGGCCGCCCAGCCGGACCTTCGCGTCCGCGACGTTGACCTGCTCGGCGAACGGGAGCGCGCGCTGGTGCTGCGGGACTGGCAGGGTGTGGAGAAGGCGCTTGAGGCCGAGGGCCTGCCGGGCATGTTCACCGATCAGGTGGGGCGCACCCCGGCCACCATCGCTGTCGAGGCCTCCGACGCGGTATGGAGCTACGCGGACCTCAACGAACGGGCGAACCGCCTCGCGCACCTGCTACTTGCCCGCGGCGCCGGTCCTGAGTGCCGGGTCGCGGTCATGGTGCCGCGTTCCGCAGCCCTGGTCTCGGTCATGCTGGGCGTCTTCAAGGCTGGTGCGGTGTATCTGCCCATTGACTCGGAGTACCCGGCGGACCGGGTCGCCTACATCCTCGCGGACGCCCAGCCCTCGCTCGTGGTGACCGTCGAGGACTTCGTGGACCGTTTTCCGGGCTACGAGACCATTGTGCTGGACCGCGCCGACACGATCGGGGATCTGGAGCGCCGCCCTGTCTCCGACCCGGCCGTCGCCGACCTGTCCGCATCCCTGACCCCGGACTCTCCGGCCTACATCATCTACACTTCGGGTTCGACCGGCCGGCCCAAGGGCGTGCTGGTGACGGCGCTGGTCCTGATGAACCTGCTCTCCTGGCAGGCCGCGGAGATCCCCGCCAAGCCCGGCGCGCGGGTGTCGCAGTTCAGCGCGATCAGTTTCGACGCCTACGAGCAGGAGATCCTTTCCGCGCTCTTCACTGGACGCACCGTCGTTGTCCCGCCCGAAGATGTGCGCCGCGATCCCGCCGCGTTGGCCCTGTGGCTGGACCGGCAGGGCATCACCGAGTTCTTCGCGCCGGACCTGGTGGTCCGGGCCGTGTACCAGGCCGCGCGCGAGCAGGACGTCGCACTGGACCGGCTCGAGGCCGTCATGCAGGGTGGCGAACCGCTGCACCTGACCGACGACGTGCGCGAGTTCCACCGCAGGCGGCCGAAGGTCGTCCTGCACAACCACTACGGCCCTTCGGAGACACACGTCATCACCGGCCTCACGCTTCCACGGGACCGGGAACGTTGGCCGGCCGTGGCACCGATCGGGCATCCCCTGTGGAACTGCCAAACCTATGTGCTGGACACCGAACTACGTCCGGTCCCGGTCGGCGTAACCGGCGAACTCTACCTCGCCGGGGCCAACCTGGCACGCGGATATCTCGGCCGGCCCGGGCTCACCGCGCAGCGCTTCGTCGCCAACCCGTTCGGTGGGCCTGGTAACCGCATGTACCGGACCGGCGATTTGGTGAAGTGGGATCGTCAGGGCCGCCTCGTCTTCGCCGGACGGGTGGACGACCAGGTCAAGATCCGCGGCGTGCGGGTCGAGCCGGGAGAGATCGACGCGGTCCTGTGCCGCCACCCCGCCGTCGCCAAGGCGGCGACTCTGGTCCGCGAGGACCTCCCGGGCGACCGCCGGCTGGTCTCCTACGTGGTCCCCGCCGGAACCGAACGTCCCCAACCGGCGGAACTGCGTGCCCACGTCGCCGCAATCCTGCCGCCGGCGATCGTCCCATCCGCCTTCGTCGTGCTTGACGTCCTGCCGCTGAACTCGAACGGCAAGCTGCACCGCCAAGCCTTGCCCGCCCCCGAGTACGAGACGGCCGCCGGGAGCCAGCACCCTGCCACCCCGATAGAAATCGGGCTGTGCCGACTGTTCGCCGAGGTCTTGGGCGTCTCGCGGGTCGGAGTCGACGACTCCTTCTTCGAGCTTGGCGGGCATTCGTTGCTGGCGGCGACGTTGGCCGCACGGGTGCGCGCCGAATACGGGGTCGAATTCGGGGTGCGGTCGGTCTTCGAGGTGCCGACGCCGAGCGCCATGGCAGCCCGCCTCGGGACCATCCCGGCCGCGAAGGACGCAGGCAGGCCACTGGGTCCCGTCGAGCGTCCGTCGCGGATCCCGCTGTCATCCGCCCAGCGCCGATTGTGGTTCATCGAGCAGTTGGAGGGGCCCAGTCCTCTCTACAACCTGCCGCTTGTTCTGGAGCTGATCGGACCGGTCGATGCCCCTGCGCTGCGGGACGCGGTGGGCGACCTCATGATGCGGCACGAGAGCCTGCGTACTGTGTTCGAGAGCGCGGAAGGGGAGCCCTACCAGCGGATTCTGCCCGCGAGCGGCGTGCGGCCGGACTTCCACGTCCAGTCGGTCGACAGCTCGCAGCTCAGGGCCGGGATCACAAGAGCTTGCGAGTATGTCTTCGACATCTCCACGCGGCCTCCGCTCCGGGCCGAACTGCTGTCGGCCGGCCCGCGCGAGCATGTCCTCGTCCTGCTAGTCCACCATATCGTGGCTGACGGGTCCTCCTTCGGACCGCTGTCCCGTGATCTGGCCCGGGCGTACAGCGCCCGGACACGGGGCGAAAGCCCTGATTGGGCGCCGCTGCCCCTTCAATACGCGGACTACACGCTGTGGCAACACGAACGACTGGGCGCCGAGGACGATCCTGACAGTGTTCTGGCAGCCCAGTCCACGTACTGGCGCCGGATGTTGAACGGACTGCCCGAAGAACTGACGCTGCCCGCCGACAGGCCGCGTCCGGCGGTGGCTGGGCACCGTGGCGACGTGGTCCTGTTCGACGTCGGCGCCGTTACTCGCGAGCGGGTCGAGGAGCTGGCCCGCGCCCAGGACGCGACCGTGTTCATGGTGCTCCAGGCCGCCCTGGCGGTGCTCCTGAACCGGCTCGGCGCCGGGAGCGACATTCCCGTCGGCACGGCCGTGGCCGGACGCGCGGAACCTGCGATGGAGAACCTCATCGGTTTCTTCGTCAACACCCTGGTTCTGCGCACCGACACCTCGGGCGAGGTGACGTTCGGCGAACTGGTCGCCCGGGTCCGCGAGGCGGACCTGGCCGCCTTCCACCACCAAGATCTGCCGTTCGAGCGTCTGGTGGAACTTCTCAATCCGGCGCGCTCGCGCGGGCGGCACCCGCTGTTCCAAGTGATGCTGCTGTACCGCAACACCGCCGATCCGGAGTACGCGATGACGGGCCTGACCGTTCGCGAGGTCGCCGACGTGGGAGAGGGCACCGCGAAGTTCGATCTGCTCTTCGGCTTCGAGCCCGATCCGGAGACTGGAGGGCTGCGTGGCGCGTTGGAGTTCGCTGCGGACCTCTTCGACCGTTCGACGGCGCAGGCCATCGCCGACCGGCTCGGTGCGCTGCTCACGGTGCTGGCGGCCGAGCCCGGTACGCCGGTGTCCGAGGTGGACGTGCTGCGGCCCGACGAGCGTGCGGAACTGCCACGGCTCGAGAATGGGCCGGTCCGCGAGCTGAGCGCCCACACTTGGCCGGAGATGTTTGCCGCCCAAGTTCGGCGTACTCCGCACCAGCCTGCCGTCGAGTACGGCGACGAGATGCTGAGCTACCAAGAACTCGCCGACCGCGCCAACCGGCTGGCCCGCTTGTTGGTGGAACAGGGCGTCGGACCGGACCGGATCGTCGCCGTCGCCTTGCCGAAGTCGGTCGACCTGATCGTGGGGATTGTCGCGACGCTCGTCGCGGGTTCAGCATATCTGCCGTTGGACGTGGCCTATCCCCCGGAGCGGCTGGCCTACATGCTCCAGGACGCGGACCCGGTGCTCGTGCTTACGGACCGGCAGCAGGCAGATCGGCTTCCCGTCGGCAGCGGCCCGCGGCTGCTGATCGACGAAGCCCTGACGAGCCGGTACTCGCCGAAACCCGTAGGCGACCAGGACCGGACGTCTCCGCTGACGCCGGAGCATCTGGCCTACGTGATCTACACCTCGGGATCGACGGGTCGGCCGAAGGGCGTCGCGATGCGCGGCGGGGCGTTGGCCAACCTGGTGGCTTGGCACGCACAGGCGGTGCCCCCCGGGCCGGGAAGCCGGGTCGCACAGTTCACCGCGATCAGTTTCGACGTTTCGGTCCAGGAGATCCTCGGGACGCTGGCGATCGGCGCCTGTCTGGTGGTCCCTCCGGAGGAGGTCAGGCGCGAACCCGCACGGTTGGCGCAGTGGCTGCGGGACCGCCGCGTCAGTGAGCTCTTCGCCCCCGACCTGGTGATCGACGCGATCTACGAAGCTGCGGCCGAGGCCGGCCTGGACCTCGCGGAGCTGGCCGATGTGGCCCAGGCCGGTGAGGCCCTGATGCTCTCCGAGCGCCTCGCGCGGTTCCACGGGCAGCCCGGGCACCGCCTGCACAACCACTATGGTCCGACCGAAGCGCATGTGGTGACGGCATACTCGGTGCCAGCCGACCCCGGGGACTGGCCGCCTGCCGCGCCGATCGGCCGGCCCGTCTGGAACACAGGCGCCTACGTGCTTGACGACCGTCTGCGGCAGGTTCCGGCCGGGGTCGTCGGCGAGCTTTACATCTCCGGTGCCGGGCTCGCCCGTGGTTATCTGCGCCGTCCGGGACTGACCGCGCATCGGTTCGTCGCGTGTCCTTTCGGGGCGCCCGGGGAGCGCATGTACCGGACGGGCGACCTCGTGATCCGGCGCGCCGACGGCGAACTTGTTTTCCGTGGCCGGGTTGACGACCAGGTCAAGATCCGAGGGCTGCGGGTCGAGCTGGGCGAGGTGCGCGCGGCCGTCGACACGGCCGCGGGCGTGGCGCAGTCGGCGGTGATCGTGCGCGAGGACCCCGCCGGCGGTAAGCAGATCGTGGCCTACGTGGTCGCGGAGCCGGGGGCCGAGCCGGACCAGGACAGCGTGCGCCGCCATGTCGCGGGCGTGCTGCCGCAGCACATGGTCCCCACGGCGGTCGTGGCGCTGGAAGCGCTGCCCCGCACGGTCAACGGCAAACTCGACCGCGCGGCTCTGCCCGAGCCGCAGCCGCGCGTCGGCGGCGTGGACCGCGAACTGTCGGACCTGGAACGGGTCCTGAGCGAGATCTTCAGCCAGACGCTGGGGCTGGAACATGTGGGGCCCGATGACGGCTTCTTCGACCTGGGCGGCCACTCACTACTTGCGGCCCGGCTGGTATGGCGGATCGGCGAGCGGCTCGGCACCCGGCCTGCACTGAGCGCCGTGTTCGAACACGACTCGGTCGCCGCCTTGGCCGCGCACCTGGCCGCGGGCGGGGAGACCGCCGGGACCGCCGAACCGTCGGGAGCGGACCTGCTGGCCGACGCAGTCCTCGACCCCGGCATCGTTCCGTCCGGCGGCCTCGTCGGCCGGACCGAGCGGCCCTCCGCAGTCCTTCTCACGGGGGCAACCGGCTTCGTCGGCGCGTTCATTCTGCGCGAGACCCTGGAACAGACCGATGCCGTCGTCCACTGCCTGGTGCGGGCTGGCGACGCCGAGGCGGGTTTCGCCAGGATCCGGTCGGCCATGCGGCAATACGGGTGCTGGGATGACCGGTGGACGAACCGCGTCGTCGCGGTCCCTGGCGATCTCGCGGCCCGGCGCTTCGGGCTGACGGAGCTGGAGTTCGACGACCTCGGCGCCCGGATCGACGTGATCTTCCACAACGGCGCCCGGGTCAACCACGCCGAGCCCTACGCGCTGCTCAAGCCAGCCAACGTGGTCGGGACCGCGGAGGTCCTACGGCTGGCGGCCCGGAGCCGAGTCAAGCCGGTGCACTACGTTTCGACTGTCGGCGTCCTGGCCGCCCGCGACGGGGATCCGGACGTCTTGCCCGAGGGCTGGGTCAGCGACCCGGATCTGCTCGGCCACAGCGCCTACGCGCAGAGCAAGTGGGTCGCGGAGTCGCTAATCCGGCAGGCGTCGGAGCGTGGCATCCCTACGGCGACGTACCGGTTGTCCCGGGTCGTCGGCGACTCCCGGTCGGGCGCTGTCAGCACCCACGATGCGCTCTGGCACTATGTCCGGGCCTGCGTGGCGATCGGCGCTCGTCCGGAATGGGAGACCTCAGACGCCGACCTGGACAACATGGCGCCGGTCGACGTCGTGGCCCGGGCTTTCGTGCATCTGGCGGTGCAGTGCGGCGCCACCGGCCGGGTCGTCAACCTCACCGGTCCGCAGTCGGCCCGCTGGGACGACGTGCTCGACTACGTCGAGAGCGCGGGCTATCGGCTTGAACCGATGCCCGCCGGACGGTGGAACCAGCGCGTCGAACTGGCCGCGCGGGCGGGCGGACCGGATGGTGTCGCGTCGCTGACGGCCGTGGCCGTACTCAGCGAAGGGCACGGCGACAGCCAGGGGCGCCTGCCCACCGACTACGCGCGCGACGGCCTCGTCGCCGGCCTGGCCGGCAGCGGCGTCCGGTTCCCGGTCGTCGACGAGGCGTCGGTCCGCCGGAGTGTGGAGTGGCTGGCCGGAACCGGGTTCCTGCCGCCCGCGGTCCTGGCCGCCCCGGTGGTCGCCGGGGTGGAGGCAGGGCGATGACTGCCATGCAGTTTGCTGACACCCGCGAGCCGTTGCCCCGGTGCGCCCGGCAATGACAATGGAAACAGGGGAAGTCGGATCGACTTTACTCGACGGCGAAATCCCTTACGGAGCGCGAACTGCGCCGGAAGACTCGGACCCGGAAAGGAATGAATTCATGCTTAACCCGTTCGACGACGAAGAAGGTGAATTCCTCGTGCTCGTCAACGGCGAGGGCCAGCACAGCCTGTGGCCGCAGCGCATCCAGGTCCCGGCGGGCTGGGAACCGGCCCACGGACCGGCCTCCCACGCCGAGTGCCTCCAGTACGTCGAGACGAACTGGACCGATATGCGGCCACTCTCCCTCGCCCGCGCCGACAGGAAGGCGGGCTGAGCAGCAACCCCGGCCGATCCGGCCCCGGCTCCGCTCCCGTGCGGTGCGAGCCGAGGCCGGACGGCGCCGGATCGTC
Source organism: Catenulispora subtropica (assembly GCF_039531675.1). Lineage (NCBI taxonomy): Bacteria > Bacillati > Actinomycetota > Actinomycetes > Catenulisporales > Catenulisporaceae > Catenulispora > Catenulispora subtropica. The sequence continues at coordinate 84,014 of NZ_BAAAQM010000029.1, read as the reverse complement.
TGATCGTGCTGCCCGGAGGACACCATGACCATTACCAACGACACCTACTTCGCCACCCAGCTCGCCAAACACCGCCGTCGGCGCAGCCTGACGCAGATCGAGTTGTCGGGGCTGTCTGCCGTGAGCGTGCGGGCGATCCGGAATCTCGAGCAAGGCAAGGTGGCATTGCCGCGCAAGGACACGGTCCGGCTGTTGGCCGATGCCCTGCGGCTGACCGGCGAGGAGCGCATCTCCTTCAGCATGGCGGCCGCCTGCCACCGCCAGACCGCTCCCGTGGACACGCCGCTCGCGCCGATGGCCGGGCCGCCGTTGCGTGGCCGCGCGGCCGAACTCGACATCCTGCTGCGCCAGCTCGCCGCACCGCAGGGCCGGGTCGTCTCGATCACCGGCTTCTGGGGCGTGGGCAAGACGCGGCTGGCGGCCGCCACCGCGCAGGCGTTGCGCTCGGGGCAGGCGGCCCCGGTGTTCTGGCTGTCCCGCCGGCCCGATGCAGACGTCGCGGCCGCGCATCTGGCCGGACTCATCGGCGACCAGGACACGGTGCTCGTCCTGGACGGCGCCGACAACGGGGCCGATGGCGCGGTCAGCCACGAGGCGGTGTGGGCGCTGCTCCGCGACTGCCCGCGGCTGCGGATCCTGCGGACCTCCCGGTCGGACGACAACGGCTTCCAGCTGGCACTGACGCCGCTGCCAGTCCCGCGCGCCGACGACCGCGCGTCGATCGAGGCGTCCCCCGCGCTGAGGATGCTGCTCGATCTCATCCCCGGCTTCCCCGCGCCGGATGCGGTTTCCGACCGCGTACTGTTGAAGCTGGCCGAGGTCTGCCGGTCTCTGGACGGGCTGCCGGGCGCGCTGGCCGCTGCGGCGGCCTGGTACGGCATCGTGGGCCTGGACCAGCTGGCCGAGATGGCACGCAGCGAGCCGGAGCTGTTGGCTTCGCACCCGGCCGAGGACGGCGAGGACCCCGAGTCGGTGATCCTCGGCATGCTCGGGGCCCTCGGCGCCGAGCATCGGGAGTACCTCTCCGGGCTGGCGTCGCTGCCGGGCTCTTGGAGCGTGCACGAGGCAGCCGAGCGGCTCGGGGTCGCGCGCGTGCGCTTGGCCGGAGCGGTGCACGCCTTCCGGCAGATCGGGCTGATCCGTTCCGAGCCCGACGGTGCCGGGCCGCTGGAGTTCGGCGTGCTGCGCCTGGTGCGGGCCATCCTGCAGCCGGCGGCACATCGGGACCGGGCTGGCTCCCGCTGACCCGCTCGGTCCAGCCTGCCTACCCGCCCCCGACTCACCCAGCCTCCCTACCCGACCCCACCTGCCCCGGCCGCCGCCGGAGGGAATCGCCATGCTGATTCCCTCCGGCGGTCTTCTGTTTTCCGGAACCGATGACAAGTGCCGCCGCAGAGCATTCCTGCCATGCAGGAACATGCGGCAGGACGGGCGTTGTCGCTTGGGTATTTCGAGCGCGAACCTAGTCCATAGAATTGACGTAGGAATTCGGATGTGCGAAAGCGGCGCGGTTTCCCTGCCGCCGGGCGGATCCGATCTCCGCCATGGGATCCGGGAGAATCTGTGAATAACGACCGAACAGTCCACTCCACATCCGCGGCGCTCGACGCTCGCATCGCCCAGATCATCGATGCCGCCGGCCTGGACCGGGACGGGAACCGGTTCTTCGGCGACGCGCGGGCCGCCGACCGGGTCGACCCGGTCGGCGCGCTCCGCCTGGCCCACCAGTGGCTGGCCGTCACCAGGGCCTTCATGTACACGACGGTGTCGAGCCTGGGCGTGGCCGCGCTCGCCTTCCACCGCGGCGCCGAACCGAGCCGGGATGTGTTGGGTGCTTACCAGACCGCTTACAAGGTCATCGGCGACGACTTCGCCAACTTCGCTCCGGAGTTCAGCGCCGTCAGCCCGGCCGGCGTCGCCGGCGTTCACTACCTGTGGTGGTCGGACACGATCATCGCGCCGCTGGAAGGCGCCTTGGGGCCGGAGCCGGCGGCCGGGACCGATGTCCTCCCCGAGGGGGTGAGCGGGCTCGTGGCCCTGATGGACGAGCTGGCCACCTCCGAGCTCGGCGCGGCGGTACAGCTACGCGTCGTAGAGACCATCGCGCTGGACATCGCGGTGGCCTTCCGTCGGGCGTACGCCAAGGTCGTCGTCGATGGGACCAAGCTGTTCGGCGCCGACGGGGCCTTGGACTGGATCGATTCGCACATCCGCGCCGAGACCGGCCACGCCAAGTCGGTCAGCGACGAGGACGCCGGGATGACCGTGGCCGCCGCCGACGAGCCGGCGCAGGCCGAACTGCTCGCGCTGACCGAGCGCTACTCCCGGGCCTGGTACCTGGCCTTGGAGGACTTCGCTGACGCGCTGGTCCCTGTTGATGCGCTGGCGGGTTCGCCGTGCTGACCGCGACGGCGCCTGGCGGCCCGCTTCTGGCGGCGTCCGCCGATCCGGTCGCGGTGGTGGAGGCGATCGACAAGATCAGGGCCCGCCTGGCCGACCGTCGGGGATCGTTCCACGATCCGGAGTTCCTCCTCGATCTGGCCGAGCGGCTGGCCGGCGAGCCGGTACTCGCCGGCGACCCGGCCGTGCGGGCGTTCGTCGAGGACTGCCGCGACTATGGCTCCGAGGCGCGCCTGACCCGGACGAAAGCCTTCATCAACCTGGCCACCGGGAACACGATCTTCTCGCTGTTTGACGCCTCCTACTTCCGGTCACTGTCGCTGGAGTACCTGCGGTACCGGCTGCTACCGGCCGATCCCGCACTGACCCTGCGCTATCCCAGCCCTACGAAGCCGGTTGTTATTGAAGAGGCGACACGGGGCTTCGACTCCCGCGTGGTCGTGGCGCTGTTCCCGGAGAACCACATCGACGGGATACAGACCCCTGAGGATTCGGTCTTCTACTTCATCGACAAGTTCGTCGAGCGGCACTTTCGCCTCACCAGGCCGTTGATCCGCGAGGTGATGTCGCCCGACTCCTTCCCGCTGCTGCGGGAGGCCGGCGAGCGGGACGCCGAGCGCGCCTCGTCCTGGTGGGTCCGGCTGCACGAGTACCACCACCGGCAGGGCGACATGCCGATCCCGGAGTATCTGGCGGCCAAGAGCTACAAGCCGTTGGCCGGACTGGAGGAGCTGCGTACCGACGTTTCCTCGATGCTCGCGTGCCTGAACGACGCACGCCTGCCCCGCGAGGACGCACTCTTGACGTACGAATACATCCTCGCCGAGCGGCTGCTGCGGTACGCGATCGAGGGCATCCCTCGCCCGAACTACGACGCGGTCGCCTCGCAGTTGCTGTTCAACTACCTCTCCGAGGCAGGCGGTCTGGAGTTCGCCGACGGCAAGCTGTGCGTGACGCCGCGCATGCCCGAAGCACTGACCGTGTTTCTCGGCGAGATCGAACGGATCGAGGCGGAGATCCACCGCGAGCCGGTGGAACAGGTCCGGGCCCGACTGCTGGACCTCACCAACCGGTACACCGAATTTGACGAGCAGTACCAGGACTATCGGCACATCCCGTTCTTCGCCGAGGTCAAGCAGCGTCTGGGCGTCTGAGCCGCCGGCCCGGCCATCGCCCGATGCGAAATCGACAGATCGGAGTGTCCATGACCCAGAGTGCGACCGCGGCCGTTCCAGCCGTGGAGTTCCCGTTGTACCAGATCGACGCCTTCACCGACCGGGTCTTCTGGGGCAACCCCGCCGCGGTGTGCCCGCTAGACGCGTGGCTGCCGGAACCGGTCATGCAGGCGATCGCCTGGGAGAACAACCTGCCCGAGACCGCGTTCCTGGTCCCGGCCGAGGACGGCTTCGAGCTGCGCTGGTTCACCCCGACGCAGGAAGTGGACCTGTGCGGCCACGCCACGCTCGCCGCGGCGCACGCCGTCCTGAACCGGCTGCGACCGGGAACCCGTGAGGTGACGTTCCACTCGGCGAGCGGTCCGCTCGTCGTGCGGCGCGAGGGGTCCGGGCTGCAGATGACCTTCCCGGCGCTCGACGTCGAGCCGGCCGACCCCCCCGAGGCGCTCCTGCGCGGCCTCGGTGGGGTCGAACCGGCCGCAGTGCTGCGGTCCATGGACTGGATCGTCGTCCTCGACGACGTCGAGCAACTGCTGGCGGTGGAACCGGACCTGCCGCTGCTCGCTCGCCTCGATCTGCGCGGAGTAGTCGTCACCGCACCGGCTCGTGAGGCCGACTTCGCCTCCCGGTTCTTCGGCCCGAAACTCGCGATTCCCGAGGATCCGATCACCGGCTCGGCGCACTGCGCACTAGTGCCCTACTGGGCCGCGCGCCTGGGCAAGGACACCCTGCGCGCGCACCAGTTCTCACCCCGCCTCGGCCAGGTCCGCACCATCGAGGTCGAATGCGTCGCCCGCGGCGACCAGGTGCTGCTCAACGGCTCCACGCGGGCGTACCTCGAAGGGACCGTGCGCCTGAGCGCGCAGGACCTCGACCAGCCTACGACCAGAAAGCCAATGTGATGAGCGTCATGACGCACGGCACCGCCCCGGCGCCGGCACCCGCGGCGGCACCGAAACGGACCACCAAGATCACCAGCCTGGACCTGGACGCCGAACGCCTCGCGGAAGACCTTCGCCGCGCCGAGGGCTTCGCCTACAACGACTCGTACAGCGAGTTCATCTGCGGCGCATGGCGCAGTTGCATGCTGTGGAACCGCTCCGGCGACCTCGCGGATACACGCCTCGAGGACTTCTCCGGCCCGGGTCGTATCACCCCATACGGTGCCCAACTGCCGTACCTGTTCGAGGTGATCGGCGACGTCTTCCAGACGGAGTCGCTGAAGTTCGCCCGTCTGGCCCGGCTGACTCCCGGTAGTGTCCTGGTCCCGCATCGCGATTATCTCGAGCTCGAGGACGACTTGATCCGCATCCATCTGCCGATCCAGACCTCGCGTGACTGCTACAGCTCCGAGGACGACACGATCTACCAGATGAGACACGGGGAGCTGTGGTTCCTCGATGCCACCCGGCCGCATAGTGCCGCGTCGTTCACGGACCGGGACCGAGTGCACCTGATCCTCGACTTCGCAGTGGACGATGTCTCGGAAGTCTTTACGGAAGGTTTCGAACAAACCTGTCTGGATCTGCATGGGCTGAGTGGCGGCGAGGTGCCCCCTGACAACATCGTCACGCGCGCAGAACTACTGCCCGGTGAGCGCGAATCCTACGTGGCACTGGCCGGAGTTCTCTCCACGGAAAACTACGAGGACGTGCTGGCGATGGTAATCAAGAAGTTCTTCAAGTCCGAACTGGCTGTCACGGACGTGTTCGGCTGGTTCGGCAGGATCGCGGAGGCTAGCGGCCAGCCGGAACTCGTCGCGCGGGTCCGACGGCACGAGGAGCACTGCCTGGTTCGGCGGTGAGCTACGAGGGAGCCGTTCATTCGGAATCGGCGGTGACCCTTCAGGCTCGTAATATGACGGTACGGCAAGCCCGTCTTCGGGGCTTGCCGTACCGTCACAACTCGGCGTGCGATCGCGATGAAGTCGGGTACGAGCTCGAGACTCAGGTCCCGGGGGCTTCAGACGCTGTGGTCGACGTACATTCCTTGGACTTCTCAATTCGGAAGCGTGCGGTGTCCGCGTCACTGTCGCCCTTGCCTTGTCCGGTACTACGTCTGCCCGTGGGCCAGCGCTCATCGGAGCCCTTTGCATCGTGGCAGCGGTTGCTTCGTGCCCCAAGAGGCAGTGGCCCGGGCCGTGGCAGCGCAACAACCGGCTCGACCTTCTCCCGGGTCGATGCAACCTGCCGAACCACTACGCTGAAGCGGTAGCACGCAAAGGGTCAAGGCAAGATCATCCGTGCGGCAAATTGCCGCACGGGCCGTCATGCAGCGGGTCTCGGCCGTCATCCACTGTCATCGACTCGACATGTATTGTCCGATTCAGCCCGTTGATCTGGTAACGGCTTCGCAACTTCTTGAGTTCGAGTCCCACGCGCCCTACCAATCACACGTCCCTGACCTGGGTCTTTATGGAACACTCCGGGTCAGGGGCTTCTTTTTGCCGCACCTGGCGCGTGGCCACGGGCCCTGGCGCTGGCCATGATCTGCCCGGCGCCGACGAACACCCCGCGCGGCTTCGCAGCCGGTGAGGTGAACGGCGTGAAGTCGATCTGGCCGACTACGAGCAGTGGACCGCGGCCCGCGACCCGACCGTACGGGTACTGAGTCGCGGTGACGCTGGCGCTGGCTCAAACGGATGGGACGGCTGCTGGACGCCGGCGGACATGCCGTCGGGTCCGTCGATGGTCCACCTGCGACGGGCAGGTCCTTCTCGCGGGAGATGCGAACGAAGTCCCGCTCGGCCGCGATGCTGTCGTGGCGCGAGCCCAGAGGATGAGCGGGGTCACTCCCATAAGAGCTGGGCATCGCCGGTCGTTTCGTCGTAGACGTGGTAGGAGTACCGGCCGGCTTCAAGGTGGTCGGCGAAGCGTTCCAAGACGGCGAGCCAGTTCGGGGCGCGCACATCGTCGGGGTCGGGTTCGCAGCCCTGGTCGGAATACAGCAGCCGGCCCGGGACGCGTCCGGGATCGAGGTCGAGCACGACATAAGAGCCGTCGCCTTCGACGAGCAGTGGCACGCACGCGTGCCACTGCTCGTCCCAGTCCATGCCATGACCGCCCTGCAACTCGGGAAGTCGTGCCACGTCCCAGTGCATGCAGCCGTCCCAGTCCGCGCCCAGGATGTCGACACTGCGATGGATGAGGCAGGAGGCGGCGAAGTCCTCCGGCAGGCGGTAGCCGAGTTTCGCCTCGGTCACCTGGATCTCCGAACGGGTGGCCGGGGCGCCGAGCCCGCCGAGCAGGGCCGGCGCACGGACGGCGAGCTCGGCCTCGATCCGCCGCCAGGCCTCGGCGACCGCCGCGGGTATCGGCGAGGTCAGCGCATCGTCCTCAGGTTGTGGCGCGCTGAGTATGAGGGCCTCCGCCTCGGCGCGGGACTGCGGCGGCAGCTTGGCCGCGGCGTCCAGGCGCAGCTTCAGCGCGTGCGAACTGTCGCGCACGAAAGTCCACAGCTCCGCGTCCAACTGCTGCGCGTACTGCTCCCCGGCCGCGCGGACCTCGTCGACCAGGTCCGGTCCCCGGGACGCCGACAGGTACGACACGGGGTCCAGGCGCAGCGAGGCGATCGCGATGCGCACCGCGACCGGCACGGCCTCGGCGGCCAGCGTCGTCAACGGTCGCGCCATCAGTCCGACCGGTACCCCGTCGGCCGCCACGGACTCCAGCGCCTGACAGGCGGCGAGGTGGTAGACGGCGTCCAGCTTCGCCATCGTCGCCGCCGCCTGCTCGGCCGGCCCCCTCCCGTCCGCGGCATACTCCGTCAACCGGGTGATCGCCTCGTGGGCGTACTGCGGGCCGAGACCGGCGTAACCGGCGGCGAAGTTCAGCACCGCTCGCATGCTCGCGGCGGCGAACCGGGCGCGCGCAGCCGGAGCATGCTCGGGGTCCAACAGCCCCAGCGCGATCGCGAGCGCCAACTCCTCGTAGTCCTGGTTCGGCGTGTACCAGTCCGGATAGGCGGCCAGCAGCGGGTCGGCGGCCCGGTCCGCAAGGTACCCGCGCACCCGCGCTGCGGCCTGCGGGGACTGCTCGGGAACCAGTGTTGCGATCGCCCGCGCCACCTTCGGACGGTTGTCGGTGCCGTGATCCAGCAGATGAATCAGGATCGCGCCGATCTCGCCGCGCCGCTTCGGCTCCGCGACGAGCCGCTTCCGCGCCGTCGCCACAGCCAGATCCACGTCGTTCACCGGGCCCTGCGGCAGCAACCCGGCCACGGGGCAGTTCCCGTCACGATGCACTTCCACGACCACTCCTCCAAGTCATTCAGCCTCACGCCGCCTTCGAGGTGGCCCTCATGCTGGTGAGCGATCCTATGGCGCTGAATCAACAGTCGGATTCCGCGAAAGCCTTGCCCATAGGTCGATGAACTACCTATTGTTCGGCCATGACACAGCGTGCGCTGCAGGAACCCACCCTCCTCCTGCTGACAGCGTTGGCCGATCAGCCGCGGCACGGCTACGCGATCGCGCAGGAGGTCCTGGCGATCTCCGACGGCCGGGTGCGGCTGCGCACCGGAACCCTCTACACCGCATTGGAACGCCTGGTTCAGGAAGGACTCATCGAGGTCGACAGCGAGCAGACCGTGGGCGGACGCCTGCGCCGCGCCTACCGCCTGACGCGGCTGGGCGGCGGGGTGCTCGCCGCCGAGGTCGAACGCCTCCGGGCGACCGCCGCAGAAGCCGAACGCCGTCTCGCCGTACCAGGTTCGCCCCGTTGGAAGGAAGTCACCGCGTGAGCCCGAACGACTCACCGCCGGTCTCCGGCCCGTCCCACGCCGAACGAGGCCGCCACGAGGCTGCCTCGCATGCCACTGCGAGGTTGCTGTGGCTGTATCCGGCGCGATATCGGGCCGACCACGGCGACGAGATCATGTCCCTGCACTGTGATGCTCGCCTGGCTGCCGAGGGACGCATAGCGCGGGTCCGCGAGGATCTCGACCTCATCGCCCACGCGGGACGGACCCGTCTCAGGATCTCCTCGGCCTTCGCTTCGGGCCGAGCGCTGGGATCGGCCGCACCCTGGTTGGTGGCAGGCGCCGCAGCCTCGGCGGTCTACGCACTCACACAGTCTGCGACGCTGCACAACGGCCGCCACCTTCCGCCTGTGACCGCGGCACTCAATGGTCTGCTTCTGGTCGCCTTGGCGCTCGCCGTCGCCGGATTCTGGGCTTGGGCCAGACCACTGACGGTCCTGGCCGGCGCGGCGCTTGCCGGCGTCATGGCGTTTGAAAGCCCGGTGCTGCACTGGCACAGCTCCCGGATCGACTTCCTCGCGGTGACCGCATTGCTGGTGCTGTGCGCTCCTCCGGACATCCGGCCGACCAGCCGTACCGACAGAGCGGCGATGCTGGCCGCCGCCGCCGCGGTCGCCCTGCCGGTCGCGACGTGGAGCCTGGGCTTGGAAGTGCACCTGCCCGGCTACCTCCCCACCACCGACCGCGGACCGTGGACCCTGCTCGTCATGGCCGTGGTGGCGTTCATCGCCCTGCTCCGAGTCCGGAAGCAGCCGGCCATGCTCGCGGGGGCGATCGTGGCGACGCTTCCGTGGCTGTGGAACATCGTCTTCTTGCCGGACCTGGTGGGCGACGGACTCATCCTCGCCGTCATGGCGCTGATCGGCGCCCTCTTGAACCGTCCCGGCCGGGATCAGCTCCTCGACGCGTCCTGAGCCGGCAAGCCGGCAAGCCGGCGGGCGGGTGCAGACCACTGAGCGAGGGCCAACATGACGCTGCTGGTCAGGGTTGCTGGTGTGGCAGGGTTTGTGGGTGTTCGTGCTGTTGGTGGGCGGGTGTCCGGGTTCTAGATCGTCTGTCAGCGGCTTGTTTCGAGGTTGGTCAGCACGAGCAGGGTGCGTAGCAGGGCTGTGGCCCGTGCGGGGTTCAGCCGGAGCCGGGTGAGGATGCGCCAGTTCTTGAGCGCGGCGAAGCCGTGCTCGACGGGGGCGCGGGCGGCGGCGACGACCTGGTTGGGGTACCCACCTGCACCAGCTCCTCCCGAAGCTGGGCACCAGGAAGTGTGCCACCTGCGCGACGCCTTGACGGCGCTGAGCGGCAACCCTGACTCGCGCAGGCCAACGGATATCAGCGAGCGGGCGTTATCCGGATCGTCGCCTCGCGCGCGGCGTCAGCCGCGACCAGCCCCGCGGCTACCGCTCCGTACTTCCCGATGAACGCCTGGTCGATCCGCTCGGCCCGCTCGGCCGGGCCGGGCTCGCCGGTGTGGAGGACCACGTCGCGGGTGACGTCCCCGAGGCGGATCCGCCCGCGGGGATGCGTGCGTGCCGCCTGGTACCAGCGCGAAGCGGGTCCCCTGTAGGCGCGGACGTACAGCTGGCCGTCGGCGACGGCCATGCCGATCTCGACGCCGTTCCGGGCTTCGTCCCCGACGGTCAGGACGAGCGAGGATCGGCAGGCAAGCAGGGCGAGGTCGTCCGGATTCCAGCCAGGCGTATCGGGTGTCATGCCATTCAGTGTGAACCCGCACCGGGCGGACCGCATTACTGAATCGCAGGTGTGCCGTCATCTGACTGCGGCGTCTTTGCTGACGTCGGGCGAAGACTGGAGACCAGACAGGAACTATGAAACGAGGAGTGCATTCTTATGAGCAGGACTTCAGTGACCTTTGACAGCGCCGGCATCACAATCGCCGCGCATCTGTATCTGCCGGCCAACGCGGCCCCCGTCCGCCTGCCCGCGGTGGTCGTGGGGCACCCGGGCACTGGGGTCAAGGAGCAGACGTCCGGATTGTATGCGGGGCAGTTGGCCGAACGCGGTTTTGCGACATTGGCATTCGACGCGGCCTATCAGGGTGAGTCCGGCGGGACGCCGCGCGGGTTGGAGGATCCGGCGCAGAGAATCGAGGACTTCAAGGCGGCCGTCTCTTATCTGACCGCCAGGGATGAGGTCGACGCCGGCCGCATCGGATTGCTCGGGGTGTGCGCCTCCGGCGGCTACTCGCTGGCTGCCACCGCCGGCGACCACCGGGTGCGCGCCGTGGCGACGGTGTCGACGGCCGAGCCCGCCCGCCAGTTCCGTTACGGTGCCGACGGCACGCAGTCCCCGGCTGTCTTCCAATCGCTGCTGGATGCCTCGGCGCAGGCCCGCTCCGCCGGCGCCCGTGGCGACGACCCCGGCGTGATGACGATGTTCCCGGACACGGCGGAGCAGGCCGGTGCGCTCGGCGGCGCCCACGGTGTGGAAGGCTGGGAGTACTACTGCGGCGCGCGCGGATACCACGAGCGTTCCGCGAAGTTCCTGGCCTGGGAGAGCATCGACAAAATGGCGTCAAGCGACGTCTTCTACGCGGTGCCGCTGATTGCCCCGCGCCCCATGCTCCAGATCCTGGGGGAGCGGGCCGTGACCGCGTGGATGGGGCTGGAGGCGCACCGCCGGGCCGCCGGTCCCGCTGAGGTGCACTGGATCGCGGGCGCCAGCCACGTTGACATGTACGACAAGCAGGAGTACATCGGTCCTGCCGTGGACAAGCTCACCGAGTACTTCACTGAGAACATGGCCGCCGTCTGAATGGCGGGTCCATGAACCTTGCCGAAGTCGGGCGGCGGCGCCGCCGCCCGACGTGCGATGGAGATCGCGCCGACATGAATCAGCTGCTCGGGGTGGTGTCGGTTTCGAGGTACGTCAGGACGAGCAGGGCTCTGAGCAGGGCGGTTGCCCGTGTCGACATGACGAGCGGCGATCCGCTCCAGCATCACGGCATCCGCCATGAGGGCGAGCGTAGGAAGCACGCCAGAGGACGCGGGCCGCAACCACCACCAATCACCCTGGCGGACGATCTACACCACAGACACCCGCCCATGCCCATGACCAGTACGAGAACCCACGAACCCGGCCAAGCCAGTCCCCTGATCAGCCGTTTCAGGATGGTGGCTCTTCACTGTGCCCGCCCGCCGCATCGCACCGCCTCCTGGACCGTGGGAGTGGGCATTCGTCCCTCGATCGCCACGTAGGTCAGACGTGGCAGGTAAGTGCGGCGCACCTGCCTTTATACGTGCGGCCATCTCCTGGGAGGCGACGACGAAGTCCGTGCCCGATCCGCGGAACCAGCTCAGGCAGATCGCGGCGTCCGGGGCCGGGCAGTCGCGCATGACATCCCACCAGCCGCGATCACGGGCTCGGCGCTCGTGCAGCGCCACCTGGCCATCTCGGTGACGTCGTCCAGCGTCACTGTGCCCACGGCGGGGCGAAGGAGTTCCCGCCGACAGTCGCGCGCATTCCGACGCTGGTCACCGCCGTGACTCGGGCCGGGTTCTGCGGGCACGCGTTGCGCAGTTGCAGGACGGCGTGCGCGGGCACGACGATCGCGTCGCCGGCCGCGGCGAGCACGTCCTCGCCGGCGACGGTCGCGGACACTCGGCCTTCGACGACGACGAAGACCTCTTCGCGGTCCATGCTGTGGACCTCGCTGTGGACCCCGGGCGCGAGTTCCACGGTCCAGACGGCCAGCTCGGCGCTGCCCCGGGACGGGACGGCCAGCGGCCGGAAGGTGAAACCGTCGCGCTCGAAGGTGGGCGCGTCGGCGAGGGTGGTCAGGGGCATGGCTTCTCCCGAGTGTTATGGTCAACCTCATTGACTACTTCACCCTAGGGTCCGGCCGAGAACAAGTCAACTGGATTGACTACTTATTCAGAGGGAACCACCATGCCGCAGAGTCCCGACTTCACCGATCCGCGCCCGGGCCAGGTGCCGCTCCTGATGGCGGTCGCGTATCGCACCATGACCGACCGGTTCCACGCGAGGCTTGCCGACCTGGGGCGGGAACCGCTGCGTCCGGCACACGGATACACCTTCCGGTACCTGGCCTCGAACCAGCAGGCCACCACCGTCACCCTCGCGGCGCACCTCGGCGTGACGAAGCAGGCCGCGTCCAAGACGGTCGCGGAGCTGGAGGGCTGGGGCTACCTCGAGCGCCGGCCGCACGCCAGCGACAAGCGCGCACAAGTCCTGGCGCTGACGCCCCGCGGGCATGACTATCTGAAACTGGCCGATCGCCTGTGGGCGGAAGTCGAGAAGGAACTGGCCGAAGTGATCGGCGCCGAACGACTAGCCGCACTCGACCACGACCTGCGGGCCTACATCACGGCTATCCACGAAGACCAAGCGGTACCGCTACGGCCGGTATGGTGAAGGCTCCCCAGATCGGGTACCTCAAGTAGCTGTTGGTGCGCCGCGATGCTTTGAGCCGCCCGGACCACCCCGACGCCGCAATCGCTTAACGGGGCGTCTTTTCCGTTGCTCCGCCGAACAGCCCCGACCACCTTCGAACATCGCCTTCGAGCTGGGACTTCAGGTTGTCGACATAGGGGTGTCAGGGGTCTACAGTCCGAAGCATGGGAGCGCGACGTCTCCGTATGACCGCGACGGTGCTGGATGTCCTCAGTCTCCTCGCCGCCGCCGCGCAGGACTCCCCCGAGTGGGGGTTGTCCATCTGCAAGAAGACCGGTTATGGCACCGGCACCGTGTACCCGGTCTTGGAGCGCCTGCTGGATGCGGGCCTGATCTCGGCGACGTGGGAGGAGCCGCAGCCCGCCGACCGTCCTCGCCGCCGTTACTTCGAGCTGACCCGGGCCGGATCGGCCGCGCTGCAGGCGGAGTGGGAGGAGCGTCGCCGGCGGAACCTCGTCTGGGCTCCTCGTCCCGGCGCAGTGGGGGAGATCTCATGAAGGAAGAGGTGGCTCTGCCCTTTCCCTTCTTCGACATCCTCGACTGGTTCTTCACACCGGCGAAGCCGCCGAGAAGGAGGGCGTGGGCGGGTCGGCGCCTGTGCGGGCTGGCCGGTGGTATCGCCGGTTCCAGTCGGGCCGCGCTCCGCTCCGACTGGTCGGCGGTGCTCGCGGAGTCACCGACTGACGAGACGGTGCGCACGGCGATGGGGATGGTCGTCGCCGCACTCCGGCTGCGGGCATCCGACATCGCCAAGGCGTGTTGGCGGCCGGCGGATCACGTGCTGGCGTCGAGGACCTTGTCGAACATCGTCGTCGCCATACCCACGGTGGCGGTCATGGTGATGCTGTTCCGGTACCAAGGCTGCGTCGGTGTGCTCACCAACATCGAATCGATCGCCGTGGTCGGTGCCGCCTTTCGCGGGCTGATCGTGCTCGGACGGTGGTGGCGGGCCGTCGCCCCGCCGGAAAGGGAAGCGCCGTGTCGGCCGCCGCGGCGCGGGTCATGAGTCCGTCTTCTTGCGGAGCGCCGGGAGGCGCTGCAGGTCGGCGAGGCGGTAGAGGTGGGGGCCGTCCGCGCCCGGCTGCGCCACGTGTCCGGTCCGGGCGGCGTGCGCCGCCCATGCGTTGACTCTGCCCGAGGTCTACGGCGTCTGGGGCGGGGTGGGCGAACTCGAACGACGGGCCCTCGCCCGTCTCTCATCGGCTGCTTCGCCAGGCTGGCCGTGATCCGGCCTTCGGTCGACTTTGGGTAGGCGAACGGTGATGCTGAGTCCGTACATGCGAGGCCAGTCTGGCGCCAAGCGTGTCTGGTTTCCGCCACACCGACTTCGTCGGCGCCGGTGCAGCAGAGCCCTGGAACGGAAGACGAAGCGGCCGGGCCGCGAGGCGCACACCTCGCGGCCCGGCCGCTTCTCCGCGTTGCTCAGCTCACGTCCGGGCCGCCGCCCGGACCTCAGTGCTTGGCGACGTTCGGGGTCGCCAGGTGCGGCGCGGTGGCGGGGTGGACGGGGGCGGTCTTGGAGCCGGTCGCGGTCTGGATGTCCGCGGCCAGCTGCTGGTCGACGCGCAGCGGCAGGGCGTTCGGGCCGCCGAAGACGAAGCCCCAGTTCGCGGCGCCGCGGTTGGCGTCGATCAGGGCGTCGTCCTGGGCGGTGAGGCCGACCGCCGGGTCCACCAGCAGCAGCGGGCCGTGGTGGTTGCCCATCAGGGCGCCGCCGGACAGCGAGTCCGGCCAGTTGGCGCCGGTGGCGACGCCGATGGTGCCGAAGGTGCCGAAGATGTCGTGCGCGACCAGGTACGAGGTCTGGTAGCGGTCGGCGCCGACGAGGGCGTCGTAGCCGGACCAGCCGGCCCCCTTGAGCGCGTTGTTGGCCGCGCCGCCGATGGCGGCCACGTAGCGCAGCTGATGGTCGACGGCCTTGCCCTGCAGGTACTGGTCGGTGACCGCGGGCATCTTGTCGCCGTCGGTCAGGACCACGACCATGCCGGAGTAGGCGCCCGCCGCGGCACCGGCCGACAGCGCGTCCGGGTAGTTCGCGCCGGTCGCCACCAGCACGTCGGTGGCGTTGGGCTCGGCGGTCTTCGCGATGTTCACCGCGGTCTCGTACCGGTCCTTGCCCGAGATCCGGTTCACCGTGTAGTGCAGGGCCTTGAGCTTGGCCTCGACCGCCGGGGAGATGGCCGCGGTGCCGCCCAGCAGGTACACGGTGCCGCCGCCGGGCAGCACGCGCTGGAGCTCGGCCTGCGTCTCCGCGGAGAGCACCTTGGTGTCGGTCAGCAGCAGCGGGCCGTGCTCCTTGGCGGCCAGCGCCGAGCCGCCCAGGGCGTCGGCGGGCAGGTCCGAGCGGGACAGCACGACCGCCTTCGCCTGCTGGCGGGTGTCGTTCGCGGGCGCGCCGTTGGTCCGCCAGGCCTGGTGGGACGCCAGCACCGCGGTGTCGATGCGGTCGCTGCCGGCGAACCGGAAGACGAAGCCCGGGTTGTCGGTGCGCACGGCCAGGCCGCCGCTCAGCGTCGAGACGCTCTTCTCCAGAGCCGCGCTCGGCGCCGCGGCGCCCAGCGCGTCGGCCAGGACCACCTGGTAGGTGCCGTCGGCGGCGCCGCCGGCCGGGGTGGCGCGGTTCTTGTACTCGAAGGCGACCGTCTTGTTGTCGGCCTCGAAGATCGGGGCCGAGTGGGCGCCGGTCTGCGCGGTGATCTGCTTCGGCGTCGACCAGGCGCCGCCCTGCAGCGTGGTGGCGAACAGCTGGGTGTCGTCGTTCGCGTCGGTGCGGACGAAGACGATGGTCTTGCCGTCGGGCGAGATGGTCGGCGCCGAGCCCCCGGTCTTGGCGTCACCGGGGGCGACGACCTGGGCCACGACCTGCTTGCCGTCGGCGCCGTACGAGACCACCGAGACGCCGGTCTTGTTCGAGGCGTCGGTGGTCTGCAGCACGATGCTGCCGGCCTCGTCGGCCGCGACGTCGGCGTTGCTCAGGCCCAGGCCCGCCGGCGGCGTGGCGACCAGGTCGAAGGTCGGGTGCGGGGCGTCCGCGGAGTCGCCGTTGGCCAGCGCGCCGACCACCTTGGCGGTGGCGCCGGTGCCCTCGGTCCAGTACACGACCTCGCTGGAGACGTCCCAGACGGTGTGCGAGGGCGCCGTGCCCTGCGCGATCTTGATGGCGTGGGAGCCGTCGTAGTCGGCGGTGTAGACGGCGTTGTCGGCGCCGATGTAGGCGAACCGGCCCCCCTGGCCGGCCCACGAGACGTCGTGCGCACCGGCCGGCAGGGCGATCTTCCCGCCGCCGACGACGTTGATCGCGCCGTTCGCGGTGACGGTGACCGGGCTCGGCGCGGTGCCGTAGGTGGTGGCGTGCGCGGCGCCGCCGGCGGCCAGCGCGGTGCCGATGGAGGAGGCGACGATCGCGGTGACGGCGAGCGGCTTCCGGGTGAACTTCGTGGACAACTGAGTAACCCTCCCCGGGACGAACGTCGACACGGTGTTCGACGTCACAAGAGGGCGCAAGAATACACACCCGATGTGGTGGGTTCGCACCCAGGTTATGGGGTGTGGAGGTGCGGTGGAGGCGGTGTGAAAGCCCGCCGCTTCCACCCTCGCGTGAGCGCTTCCGGCGTCGGGTCGCCGTCACGGCCCTCCGCGGGCGATGCCCGACTATGCGTGTGGTGTCGAATTCTGCGTCATCATGCTGCCAGGTGCTTGTAATGACCCGTTTATGCGCTCGATGATCCGACGCTGATACCCGCATCCGCTCGTGCGTTCGATTTCGCCGCCGAACCGCTGTTATCCCATGAACCTCTTATCCATACCCTAAGATACCGTGCTCGGTGAGGGGCCGCGGTAATGGGTCAGAATGTTCGAAGGGGCTCTCGTATGTCAGATTTCTGATACGTTCTTCGAATTCAGGCCGGATTCCCGATCGCAATCTCAGAGGAACACAGGGTTGGCATATGGCTTCCGTGCAAGCTGGCAACCGGACCGGTGGTGATCTCCGGTGATCACGGCGGACGGCGTCGAGGAGGCGCCGCGGATCGGGCCCGGGGCGCCGGGCCGGCACGCGGCCTGGGGAGTGGCCGGGGAGCGCCGGACGGGCGCGCGGCGGCCGGCCGCCTGGGTGGTGGCGCCGTCGGTGTGCTCGGCGGTCCTCGCCGGAGCGGCCGTGGCGATCGTCGTCGACGGCGCGCAGTCCGCGGGCTATCACATAGGCGGCGGCACGATGGTCGCGGTCTGGGTCCTCGGCTTCCTCATACTCGCGGTGGTGGTGGGGACTCTCGCCTTCGCCGGCCGCTCGGCGCGTGAGGACGAGCTCCGCCACCGCGCCCCCGGCTCTCCGGCGTACGCGCCGCAGCAGTACGCCCACCCGCAGCCGGTCCCCCCGGCGCCCCCGATGCCCGCGCCCCCACCGGAGGTCGCGGCCAGCGCCGCCGAGGCCGCCGCCGTGATGGCCGCCGTGAACGCTCCGGCGAACCCCGCGGGGACCTCGACGGCGGTCGTCTCCGAAGAGGGCGTGGACCTGCAGGTCATCTTCGCCCAGCTGGTCCGCCGGCTGCTGACCCTGGTACTGCAGCAGATCAACCGGCTCGACGAACTGGAGAACGAGGTCGAGGACCCCAAGCTCCTCAAGTCCCTGTTCGGCATCGACCACCAGGCCACGCAGGTCCGCCGCTACGGCGAGAACATCGGCGTGCTGGTCGGCGCCATGCCGCAACGGCAGTGGACCCAGCCGGTGCCCGTCACCGTGGCCCAGCGCTCGGCGGTCTCCGAGACCCCCGACTACCCGCGCGTGCAGGTGATCCCGCGGGCCCCGGGCCGGATCCACGGGCACGCCGTGTCCGACGTCATCCACATCCTGTCCGAGCTGGTGGAGAACGCCACCAACTACTCGAACCCCAACACCAAGGTCACGGTCGGCGCGCACCGGGTGGCGGCGGGCCTGGCCATCGAGATCGACGACCACGGCATCGGGATGGAGCCGGACCAGATCCGGCGCCTCAACACCCTGCTGCGCGACCCGTCCGGCGCCAACGTCCGGGACCTGCTGTCCCAGGGCCGCATCGGCCTGTCGGTGGTGGCGAAGATGGCGCAGCGGCACGGCATCGCGGTCGAGCTGCAGCCCAACGTCACCGGCGGCACCATGGCGCTGGTGGTGATCCCGGACGCGCTGCTGGCGCCCGAGGAGCAGCCGGCCGGCGACCGCGGCAAGCCGCGCCGCGGGGTGGACACCACGCAGCTTCCCGCCAAGCCGGCGCTGGCGCCGATCGCCGCCGACCGGGCGGCCCAGGGGGCGCCCGGTTCGTTCAGTTCCGCCGGTTCCGCGGGTGCCGTCGGTGCCGTCGGTGCCGCCGGTCCGGCGAGTCCGCCCGGATCGGCCGCCACCTTGTCGCCGGTGGTCTCGCCGCTCCCGCCGAAGCCGCAGCCGCCGGGCCGGTCCCCGTCCCGGCCCCGGCCCGAGCCGGTCACGACGCCCCGCCCGGTCACCGGCCGGTACGCCGCCCAGCCGGCTCCGCCCGAGGTCCCGCCGCCGCTGCCCCGGCACGAGGAGCCCGGGCCGGAGGCGGGTCCGGCGCTGCTGCCCGACGGCCGTCCGCAGCTGCGTCGCCGCACCCCGCAGGGCCACATCTCCGCGCGCCTGCTGCAAGCCGACGACACGCAGCCCCAGTACGGCGCGGGCGCGCTGTCGCCGACGATGATGTCCGACTTCTGGCAGGGGCTGTCGGCCGGCTCCGAGGGGACGCCGGCGCCGGTGCCTCCCGGTCTGTCCTTCCCGTCGTTGTCCGACCCGGCCGCGGGGCGACGGCCGGAGTCCGGCCGGGTGTGGGCCCCGGCGCCCGGACCGGATCCGTCCGCACCGGCTCCCGCGCGACCCGCGGCCCCGGACTACGCCCAGGACTACGCGCCGGATTACGCGCCGCACGACCGCCCCACCGTGAACCGTCAGGAGTGGAACCAGTGACCTCCCACACCGAAGAGACCCTCAGCTGGCTGATCAACCGGATGCTGGAGAGCATCCCGGCGGCCCGCAGCGTGCTGCTGATGTCGACGGACGGGCTGGTCCGCGCCTTCACCCCGGGCCTGACGAAGGATGAGGCCGACACCCTGGCCGCCGCCGAGAGCGGCATGTGGGGCATCGTCACCGCGATCGGCCAGACGGTCCGGGCCGGCGGCGTGCGGCAGGTGGTGGTGGAGCTGGACGGCGCGTTCCTCTGCGTGGGCGCGGCCGGTCCGGGGACGTGCATCGGCGTGCTCGCGGACCGGTCGGCCGACCCGCGGCAGATCGGCTTCGAGATGCAGCGCTGTGTCACCGGGGTGGTGAAGGAACTGGCCACCGCGCCGCGCGCCGGCAACCCGTTCCAGCAGCACCAGCCGGCGTCCCGGCCGTACCCGGAGGCGGATCCCCTGGCCGCGTCCCAGGTGCGGTCGTGAGCCGGGCGCGATCGTGAACCGTGGCGATCCCGGAGCCTTCGTCGACCAGGCGGCCGGCCGCCTGATCCGCCCGTACGCGGTGGCCGGCGGGCGCACCGCGCCGCACGCCGACTTCCACCTGGTCACCCATGTGGTGGCCACCGGCCGGCCGCTCGACGGCCTGGGCCCGGACCACGACGACATCCTCACGTTGTGCCGCCGCCCGATCTCGGTGGCCGAGGTCTCGGCGCTGTCCGGCCTGCCGCTGGCCGTGACCAAGATCCTGCTGTCCGACCTGCTCGGCCGGCGGGCCATCGACACCCGCGCGCCGGTCCCGGTCTTCGACCGCGCGCGGCCCAGTACGGACCTCCTGGAGAAGGTGCTGGATGCCCTCTACAAACTCTGATCTGCCCGGCGGCCTGAAGCTGCTGATCGCCGGCGGCTTCGGCGTCGGCAAGACCACGCTGGTCGGCGCGGTGTCCGAGATCGTGCCGCTGACCACCGAGGCCACCATCACCGAGGCCAGCCGCGGGGTCGACGACGTGGCGCTGACCGGCGGCAAGACCACCACCACGGTGGCGCTGGACTTCGGCCGGATCAGCATCGCCGACGAGTACGTGCTCTTCCTGTTCGGAATGCCGGGCCAGGAGCGGTTCTGGTTCATGTGGGACCAGCTGTGCATCGGCGCGCTCGGCGTGATCGTGCTGGTCGACACCCGGCGCATCGAGGACTCCTTCGACGCCGTGGACTACTTCGAGCGCACCGGCATCCCGTTCGTGGTCGCGGTGAACGAGTTCGAGGGCGCGCCGTACGCGTACACCGCCGCCGAGGTCCGCGACGCGCTGCAGCTGCGGGCCGAGGTGCCGGTGGTGATGTGCGACGCCCGCTCCCGCACCTCGGCCGTGAACGTGCTGATCGGCCTGGTGCGCCACCTGCAGACCGCCGACCACCGGACCGTGCGGCCCGCCGAGCCCCGCCCCGCCGTGCACGAAGGAAGCTGCATATGACTGATCGAGACTTCGAGACCCCGGCCCTGCGGCTGGGCCGGCCGGCGCCCTCGGACGCCGGCGCCCGGGTGGCCCGCCAGCGCGAGCTCGGTCTGGCCAGCGTCCCGGACACGGTGTTCGACGAGGTGGCGCGCACGGCCGCGGAGAGCACCGGCGCCACCGCGGCGATGGTGAACCTGGTGGGGGAGCGCGGGCAGTACTTCGTGGGCCTGTACGGCAAGGAGCCGTCCTCGGGCGAGCCGGCCTTCCTCGGGGACCCGGGCCGGTTCATGGACATGGACCAGGGTTTCTGCGTGCACGTCGTGGGCCGTAAGGCCGCGCTCACCCTGGACGACGTCTTCGAGTTCTCCCGGTTCCGCGGCAACCCGGTGGTGGACGAACTCGGCGTGCGCAGCTACATCGGCGTCCCGCTGATCGACGACGACGGCACGGTGATCGGCACGGTGTGCGCGATCGATCCGGCGCCGCGCAGCGAGTCCGAGGGCAACTCCTGGGGGAACCAGGGCCTTCAGGTCCTGAAGGAGGCCCGGGACCGCGTCCTGGCCGAGATCGGCGGACGCCAGAAGATCGGCGGGGTGCTGGCCGCCGCCGACGGCCCGGTGATGATCACCGCCAGCCCCGGTCTGGAGGTGCTGTACGCGAACGCGTGGCATGAGCAGCTGTTCGGCGGTGTCGAGCAGCTCGGCGCGCCGGCCCCGGAGGTGTTCCCGCACCTGGCGCCGGTCGGCATCCTGGCCATCATCGAGCACCTGGAGCGCGGCGGCGAGCCGATGGTCACGCCGCCGATCCCGTTGAACGGCCCGGCGACCGCCACCATCGCGTTCGCCGCGGTGCCGGTGCGGGTGCCCGGGCAGGAGGCCGCCGTCCTGACCTTCGGGCTGACCGACACGGACGCCGTCACGTGCCTGGCCCGGGCCAAGGAGATCGCCGCGGATGTCGAGGATCAGACGGATGCCCCCTGATACAGCGGGCATTCCGGACGGGAACAGCGAGGGCGCGCCGGGGGCACCGCATATACGGAATCGAACACTGTCTTGCCAAGCATGGATCACTTGGTAGATATATACGTGCGTGGTCAGCGCCATCAGTGTTCGCTGATACGTTCGCACGGGATCGCCTTCGGTGAGGAGAAAGCAGTGTCAGCCCTCATGCACCAGGTCTTCACCAGCGACCGGCACGACGCGCTCCGCGAGGAGGTGCGGGCGTTCGCCGACCAGGCGGTGCGCCCGCGCGTGGCGCGCATGGAGGACACGCGCGACGTCGATCACGAGCTGTCGGCGGCGATCGCCCGCCGCGGCTGGATCGGCGCGACCATCCCGAGGGAGTACGGCGGGATGGAGGCCGGCCACCTGGCCAAGACCATCATCATCGAGGAGCTGTCCCGGATCTCCGCGGCCATGGGGGCCATGGTCCAGGCCTCGCAGCTGGGCGTGGCCAAGATCCTGCACTTCGGCACCGAGGCCCAGCGCCGCCACTGGCTGCCGGCGATCGCCGACGGCCGCTGCCTGCCCACCATCGCGGTCACCGAGCCCGAGTCGGGCGGCCACGTGCTCGGCATGTCCGGCACGGCGGTCCGCGACGGCGACCACTACATCCTCAACGCCCGCAAGGTCTTCGTCGGGAACTCCCACGTCGGCCACGTGCACGGTGTGGTCGTGCGCACCGGCCCGGGATCCAAGGGCCTGAGCGCCTTCCTGGTCGAGTACGACCGGCCCGGCGTCCGCCTGGAACCGCTGGAGCCGACGATGGGACTACACGGCTTCAGCTTCGGCGAGATCGTCCTGGAGGACTGCCGGATACCCGTGGAGAACCGTCTCGGCGAAGAGGGCCAAGGCCTCGACGTCGCCTACTCCTCCAGCATCCTGTACGGCCGGCCCAACCTGACGGCGGTCGCCCTTGGCATCCACCAGGCGATCGTCGAGGACACCGTCGAGTACTGCCGGCAGCGCCGCCTCTACGACGCGCCGATCTCGGAGATCTCCTCCATCAAGGTCCGCCTCGGGGACATGCAGTCCCGGCTCATGACCGCGCGCCTCGCCGCCTACCATGCCGTCTACATGCTCGACCAGGGCCTGCCCTGCGACACCGAGCTGATGAACGCCAAGCTCATCAACGTCGAGTACGCCATCGAGTCGGCACGCTCCGCGATGGACGTCATCGGCGCCCGCAGCCTCCAGACCCGCTATCGCATCGAGCGCTATCTGCGCGACGCCTACCATGTGCTGGCTCCCGCTGGTACCGCGGACATCCAGCGTCTGCGGCTCGCCGAGGCGGCGCTGAGTGTGGAGCGGGGGCAATGGTCGCAGAGGTTCGCGCAGGAGGTGCGGGGGCGGGCGACGGAACGGATCGCCGAGCGGGTTCCCGACCATGGTCCCGACCACGTTTCCGAGCGGGTGCCCGGAGTGCGGGCCGCGGCACAGGCGGCCGCCGCGGTGCGGACGGCGGCGGTCGAGCCGGAGACCGCCGGAGGTTCGCGGCGGGGGCGTGGGGCGCTTGGATGGCGTTCGCGTTAGGAGTGGTGACCGCGCTCAGGCCCGCGCACCCGGCCGCCGCGACCGCGCGGCCGGTCAGGCCCGCGACTCGGGCGCGGGCCGCGGCGGCGCCGGAATCGCCCGCAGCGCCTCGGTCGCGGCCGTGATCACGTCGGCCGGCAGGCCCGCGAACACGGCGTCGTGGGCCGCGGTGTTGGCGAGGATCGCGCGCTCGGCCACCGCCACACCCTCCGGTGTGAGGCGGACCAGGGTACTGCGCCCGTCGTCGGGGTCGGGTTCGCGGTGGACCAGGCCGTCGGCGGCCAGGCGGTTGATGACGTTGCTGGTGCCGCCGGTGGACAGCATCAGGGCGTGGGTCAGCTCGTTGGAGCGCAGTCGGTAGGGGGCCCCGGAGCGGCGCAGAGTGGCCAGGATGTCGAAGGCGGCCACGGTCAGGCCGAGGCCGGGGAGCACCGCCCGGGTGGCCGCGTCCAGCCGGCCGGCCAGGACGAGGACGCGCTTGGTCAGCTCACTGGCCGGGCTCAGCGCTGCCGGGAGCTCGGTGCGCCAGGCGGCCAGCAGCTCCTCGACGCGGTCCGGATCGCTGGTCACGCTTGACAGCCTAGACCCCTTCCGGGATAGCTTTAGGGAAAGCTTTCTATGAAGGGATCTCGATGACCGCCTCCCGGCTGCTCGTCTCCGATATAGCCTGGCTCGTCGACTTCGACGCCGACCCGTCCGCTCCGCCGGTCGTCCGGACCGGCGTCGACCTGCTCGTCGAGGACGGCCGCGTGGCCGCGGTCGGCCCGCAGCTGTCCGCGCCGGACGCGGAAGTCCTGGACGCCTCCGAGTTCCTGGTGCTGCCCGGCTTCGTCGACGCGCACCGCCACCTGTGGCTCACCGCCCTCCGGGCGCTGACCGCCGACTCCGACCTCGGCGCCTACCTCGAACTGGTCCTCGGCCGCCTGGCCCCGCGCTACACCCCGGAGGACGTGTACACGAGCACGTATTTCGGTGCTCTGGAGTGCCTCGACGCGGGCATCACCACGGTGCAGGACTTCGCGCACATCATGTACACGCCCGAGCACGCCGACGCCGCCGTGGCCGCGCTGACCGACTCCCGCGTCCGCGCCGTGTTCGGCTACGGATACCCGGCCATGGACGCCGCGGCCCGCGACCTCGCCGACGTCCGCCGCGTCCGCGAACAGCACTTCGCCTCCGACGACGCCCTGCTCACGATGGCGCTGTCGCCGGCCGGCCCGTCCTACGCGCCGATCGAGACGGTCCGCGAGGACTGGAAGCTGGCCCGCGAGCTCGGCGTGCCGGTCACGGTGCACGTCGCCTCCGGTCCGGTGGCCGCGCGGCCGGTCGCCGCCCTGGACCGGGAGGGCCTGCTGGCCGCCGGCACCGTCTATGTCCACGGCAACTCCCTGCCCGACGACGAGCTCGCCCTGATCGCCGCGTCCGGCGGCGCCGTCGCCATCGCGCCGGCGGTCGAGGCGCAGATGGGCCACGGCGCCCCGATGATCGGCCGGCTCCGCGCCGCCGGCGTCGGCCTGGGTCTCGGCGCCGACGCGGTCACGGCCGCCGCCGGCGACATGTTCACCCTGATGCGGGCCGCGCTCGTCACCGGCCACCTGGGCGGCGGCGCCCGGCCGACGACCGCCGACGTGCTGCGCGCGGCCACCCTGGGCGGCGCCGAGACCCTGGGCCTGGCCGACCGGACCGGCTCCCTGCGCCCCGGCAAGCGCGCCGACCTGCTGCTGCTCCGCGCCGACGCCCCCAACCTGGTCCCGCTGCACCACGACCCGGTCGGCGCCGTCGTCTCCGCGGCCCACACCGGCAACGTCGACACCGTGCTCGTCGACGGCCGGGTGGTCAAGCGCGGCGGCGCGATCGTCGGGGACCCCTCCGCCTTCGCCCGGCATACCCTCGTGAGCAGCGCGGAGCGGATCGTCGGCGGCCTCCGGTAACACCTGGCCGCAGACATCTGCGCTTTTATACACTCGATCGCGGACATCGGTCACTGCCACGAGGGGGACGTGCACATGCCGGATCTTGTCGTCGACGCCGACGCGCTCGAGGCGTTCGGGGGACAGCTCGAATCCATCCGGTCCCGGATGAACGCGGCGCGGGACTGGACGCACCAGTACGACGGCCAGATGGGGGCCGCCGAGGTCGAGGACGCGCTGCACAGCTTCTCGTCGGGGTGGCGGGACGGCCGCAAGGAGATCGACGGGTCGCTCAAGGCCCTGTCGGACATGCTGACGAACTCCGCGCAGACCTTCCGCCAGACCGACGTGGACCTGAAGAAGCCGCTGGAGCAGTCGAACTAGCCGGGCCGCGGGCCGGGCCCTCGCGGACCGGCCCGCGACCCGGGCACAGCTGGCGGTAGCCTGTCAGCTGCTTGTCAGCAGTGTGGAGGGGACCCGTGACCGACCAGTCGATGTACTACGCGCCCGCGCCGTCGCAGTACCAGCAGGTGCCGCAGCCGCCTCCGCCGCCGGCGAAGAAGAAGCGCGGTTTCTGGGCGATCTTCTTCATCGTGCTGTTCAGCCCGTTCATCGCGCTCTACTACTTCTTCAAGGGCCTGTACTGGGTCTTCGCCTGGCTGATGACGCCGGTCGCGCTGGTCGTCCACTTCGTGGCCTGCGGGCTGGGCCTGATCTGGTACACGCCGGTCAAGCTGTTGGCCTCCGGCCGGTCCAAGCACCGGATCCTGCAGCCGCGTTACCCCGCCTTCCCGCCGTTCTGGAGCGGTGCGTACTGGGTACGGCTGCGCGACGGGGTCAAGGCGACCTGCGAGTTCGGCGTCGCCGTCGCGTCGATCTTTTCCAGCTGAACCTGCGCCGCATCGAGTACGGTGACGCCCGATGCCCCGGTGGCGGCGGGCACGTCGTACGGTTCGTTCGGTCCGCAGGAGGCGACCCTACTTGAACGTTTCCCCGGAGCCCCGGGCCAAGCGCGCGACCATCGAGGACGTCGCGAAGCTGGCCGGGGTGTCGCGCCAGACCGTGTCGCGCGCGGTCAACGACAAGGCGGAGATCGACGCCGAGACCAAACGGCGGGTGCTGGAGGCCGCGCGGACGCTGAACTACCGGCCCAGCCGGTTCGCCCGCGGCCTGATCCGGCAGGACACCACCACCCTGGGCCTGATCATCTCCGACATCGGCAACCCGTTCTTCCCGGAGCTGGCCTCGGGCGTGCTGCGCGCGGCGCAGGCGCGGGACTGGCAGGTGGTGCTCTACGACACCGGCGAGGACCCGGAGCGCGAGGTCCGCGCCCTGACCGCGCTGGCCGACCAGGCCGACGTCGGCGCCGGGTTCCTGCACTCGCCGGCGGTCCTCGCGCACGCTGTGCGGCTCGGCGTGCCGTTCGCGGTGCTCGACCCCGGCTGGGACACCGGCTCGGCGCCGGGCGTGGGCATCGACGTGCCCGGCGGCGTCCGGCTCGCGGTGGAGCACCTGGCCGCGGCCGGGCACCGGCGGCTGGGCATGGTCGACGGTGCCGACGACCCGCGCGACAAGCGGCGCGTCAGCTTCCTGGCGATCGCGAAGGAGCTGGGTCTGGACGTCGACGAGGACGCGGTGGAGCGCGCGCCCCGCACGGTCGAGGGCGGCGCGGACGCGGTCCGGGCGCTGCTGGCGCGGCGGCCGGGGATCACGGGCGTGTTCACGTACAACGACGTGCTGGCGGTCGGGGCGGTGCGCGGGCTGAAGGCCGCGGGTCTGCGGGTGCCGCAGGACTGTGCGGTCGTCGGGTTCGACGGCCTGCCGCTGGGCGAGCTGGTCGAGCCGCCGATCACGTCGGTCTACGTCGACATCCGGCGGATGGGCGAACTGGCTGTGGCCGCCGCCGCCGAACTTCTGGCGGGGCGGACGCCGGAGCCGGTGATGATGCATCCTGAGCTGCGCGTTCGCGGCTCGGCCTGAGTCGTTCGCAGCCCTCTGCGGCGGCCGATGGGGGACGCCGGCATGTATCCCTTCTGATAAGAGGTCTTGACGAGACTGTGTGATCTGGCCCACGCTTACTGCCCGTGAGCGCTCCCGTGAGCGCTCACGGGCACCGGGTGAGGCTGGGCTCCCCGGGGTTCACTCCTCACCCCAGGAGGCAGCGGATGTCGAAGCGAGCGTTTCCCCGTCGTCACCTAGCACCAGCAGTCGCCGTCACCGTCTCGGCCCTCGTCCTGTCCGCCTGCTCGGCGGCCGGCGGCTCGGGCTCCGCAGCCTCCTCAGGAGGCGGAGGCGACGCCACCACCATCACGTTCCTGACCTTCGAGACCCCGAACCTCACCCCGGCCTACTGGGACGCCGCCATCAAGCGCGTCACCGACAAGTACCCCGGGATGAAGGTCAAGCGCCTGGTCTCCCCGACCGCCGACCGCACCGGCTACGCCAAGCAGCTCAAGGCCTCCGGGCAGTTCCCGGACGTGATGATCGCGGTCACGCCGACCGGTTTCGCGCAGGCCGGCGACCTCTACGCGTGGCAGCCCGGTGAACTCGGCGACTTCGAGGTGCCGGACGGCGGCGCCATCGGCGGCAAGGTGTATCAGCTCCCGGCGAACACCCAGACCATCCCGATGGTCTACTACCGCAAGTCGATGTTCACGAAGGCCGGCATCGCCGGCCCGCCGGCCACCTACGCCGAGATGCTCGACGACGCGGCCAAGCTCAAGGCCTCCGGCGTGCTGCCGTTCCAGGTCGGCGGCGGCTCCGACGCCTTCGCCGCGGTGCTGCCGCTGTCCGCGACCGTGGCCACCCAGGTCTACCGCCAGGACCCGAACTGGCTGGTGGACCGGCACACCGGCAAGGTGAAGTTCTCCGACCCCGGGTTCGTCGACGCCCTGCGGCGGGTCGGCGACCTGGCCGCCAAGGGCTACATCGACCGGTCCGGCCTGTCGCGCAACTACGCCGACAGCCAGAAGGCGTTCCTGGACGGCACCGGCGCGATGTACCCGATGGGCGTGTGGTTCGCCTCCGCCGCCGACGCCAGCCCGATCAAGGACGACATCGGGGTCTTCGCCTGGCCCACCGACGACGGCAAGACCGTCATGCCCGCCTACACCGGCGGCGGCCTGGAGGTCAGCGCGCACGCCAAGAACCTGGACGCGGCCAAGAAGTTCGCCCTGGGCTTCCAGCTCGACAAGGACAACCTCGACAACAACGTGCTGCACGACGCGCTGTTCCCGGCGATCAAGGGCTACACCCCGCCGGACGGCACCGGGCCGGTGTTCAAGGCGTCCTACGACCTTTACCGAAAGGCGAAGAGCGACGGCACCATCGTCAAGGCCTTCAGCTGGGAGGCCGGCGACGACGCGCTGATCCCCGGGATGACCGACGTGGTGTACGGCGCGATCGAGGACGTGATGCTCGGCAAGAAATCGGCCGAGGACGCGGCTTCGTATCTGGACTCCGAGTGGGCCAAGAAGGCCTCCAACTAGTCGCGCGGTAGCAGAACCCCGAGAGGACTTCGCCAGTGCGGATACTCGTGTTCAACGAGAACCACCACGAACTCACCCGGCCCGAGATCGCCGAACGCTACCCGCTCGGCATCCACGGCACCGTCGCCGCAGGCCTGGCGGACCGGCTGGGAGCGGCGGCCGCCATCGTCACCGCCACCCAGGACCAACCCGGATACGGGCTCACCGCGGAAGCGGTCGAGGCCACCGACGTCCTGGTCTGGTGGAGCCACCTGCTGCACGCCGAGATGGACGACGAGACCATCGCCCGCGTGCGGCGCCGCGTGCTGGACGGCATGGGGCTCGTGGTGCTGCACTCCGGCGCCGGGTCGAAGCTGTTCAGGTCCCTGATGGGGACCAGCTGCGACCGGCGCTGGCGGCACGGTGACGACCGGCAGCTGGTGTGGACCGTCAAGCCCGGCCACCCGATCGCGGCCGGCATCCCGCAGCCGCTGGTGATCCCGCACGACGAGATGTACGGGGAGCCGTTCGACGTCCCGGAGCCGGACGAGCTGGTGTTCCTGTCCTCGTTCACCGGCGGCGAGGTGTTCCGCAGCGGCGCCTGCTACACCCGCGGCGCCGGCCGGGTCTTCTACTTCGGCCCCGGCGATCAGGAGTGTCCGGTCTACCACCAGAAGGAGGTCCAGGACGTGATCGCCAACGCCGTCCGCTGGGCGGCTCCCGCCGGCCCGGTCGGCGGCCACTTCGCGGACGCTCCGTCGCCGGTCGGGTGGTGGGAGCGGTGAATGCCTTCCACACCGTCGCCACGCCCGGACCGCTGCGCGCGCTCATCGTCGGCGCCGGGTTCATGGGCCGCAACTGGGCTCGCGAGATCGCGCTCCAGCCCGACACCGACCTGGCCGGGTGGGTCGACCTCGACGAGGCGGCCGTCCGCGACGCGGCGAAGGAGGCCGGTGCCGCCGTCGCGGTCGGCACCGACCTCGCCGCGATGCTGGACGAGCTCGGACCGGACATCGTCTTCAACAGCGCGCCGCCGGCCGCACACCGGGCCGTGACCACGACTGCCCTCGAACACGGCTGCGCCGTGCTGACGGAGAAGCCGATGGCCATGTCCCTGGCCGAAGCACGGGACTTGGTCGCGGTCGCCGAGCGGACGGGCCGGCTGCTGGCCGTCACCCAGGACCGGCGCCACCTGTCCGGCACCAAGGCGCTCCAGCGAGCCGCCGCGCGTCTGGCACCGCTGACCCGCCTCGAAATCGACTTCCGCCTCCCGCACCGCGCCGGGCCCTACGTCCACCTGTGGGACGAGCCGCTGCTGCGCGAGATGGCGATCCACCTTTTCGACGCGGCGCGCGCCGTCACTGGAGCTGAGGCGCAGTCCGTGTTCTGCAACGCGTACCGCACCCCGTGGTCCTGGTATCCCGGCAACGACTCCGCCGAGGCGCTGTTCCGGATGGACGGCGGCCTGCACTTCGCGTTCACCGGCTGCTGGACCGCGCGCTCGGACTTCACGTCCTGGACCGGCTCCTGGTACCTGGAGGGCGCCGGCGGATGCGCGACCTGGGACGGGGTCACCGCCCCGGTGCTCACCCCGGCCCGCGAGGAGGGCGGACCCGCACCCGCGTCCGAGACGTTGCCGGTCGCCCCCCAGTCCGCCGAGTTCCCCGGCCTGGCCGAGGTGCTCGCCGGGTTCGTGCGCGCGCTGCGCAGCGGCGAGGTCCCCGAGGGGGAGTGCCATGACAACCTGCGCAGCCTGGCGATGGTCGAGGCCGCGGTGGCCTCGGCCCGCACCGGGGCACCCGCCGTCGTCGAGAACTGACAGGAGACCTGCCCGTGTCCTCGGAACTCAGCCGCGGATCCCTGATCACGGCCTCGGCCGGTGCGGCCCTGTTTCCGACGGCTTCCGGCCGGACTTACCGGATCACCCCTTGATGTCCAGCTCAGTCCATCTTTGCGCACCAGTGAGGAGAGAACGTGAGCACCAACGAGCAACAGCAGGTCGGGCGTCGGGCACTGCTCGGCGGGACCGCCGCCGGGATCGGCGCGGCCATCGTCGGGAGCGGGGTTTCGAGCGCTGAGGCTGCTGCGACGCCGGGACGTGGCGGGTCGGCTGGCTCCGTCGCCGGCCCCCCAGCCCCAGCCCCAGCCCCAGCCGCAGCCGCAGCCACCGCCACCGCCACCGCCACCGGCGTCGACTGGTCCGCCGTCCAGGCCCAGCTGGCCGCCGTCGGCCCGCACGTCAGCGCCCCGATCAGCGGCGTGGTGACGAACAAGTACACGACCGGCATGCTGCTGGGCAACGGCTACTTCGGCGCCGTGGTCGGCGACTCCTCGGCCGCGCAGCAGACGTACCACTTCGGCTTCCACAGCCACTGGGGCAATGCGCGCAACGGCACGTCGTGGCAGAACTCGATCCTGGCGGCGAGCACGCTGACCGTCGCCGCGCCCGGGGCGACCGCCGCGTCCGGCTACTCGATGAAGACCGACTTGGCCGGTGCCGCGGTCACCACGGTGCTGGCGTTCTCCGGGGTCAAAGTGACGCTCCGTTCATGGACGGCCGACCAGGACAGCGTGCTGGTCACCGAGATATCGTCCCCGGCCGGCAGCGCGTCGATCACGCTCAGCGCGCAGCAGATCGTCGCCTCCGACGCCGCGTATCCCTCGGCTGGCGGCGTGAGCAACGGCGCGGTGTGGACGACCCGCCAGAACAACGCCTCCGCTTACAGCCCGACCAGTCTGCGCTCCACCGTGGCCGCGGCGACCAAGCTCGTGGGCTCCTCCTACAGCAGCACCAGTTCGACCTCCGTGTCCGGGACCGGCAAGTTCACGCTGCCGGGCGGTGGCACCGTCACGCTGGTCACGGTGCTGCGGGCGGCCGCGCAGGACGTGTCGGCGACGACGACCATGCCGTCGCCGACCCAGCTGCGGGACAAGGCGGTCACCGCCGCGGCTGCGATCGACGCCACGTGGCTGACGAACGCCAAGGCCACGCACACGGCGTTCTGGCAGGACTTCTGGACCCGGTCGAACATCGTCGTCGGCGACTCGCAGCTGGAGACGTACTACTTCAACGCGCAGTACGTGCTGGGCAGCGCCACCCGCGCCGGGGCCAACCCGCCGTCGCTGTGGGGCATGTGGCCGACCAACGACACGCCGAGCTGGGGCGGCCGGTACTTCCTGAACTACAACGAGGAGGCGCTGTACTACGGCGCCTTCTCCTCGAACCACGCGGATCTTTCGGAGCCATACCGGCGGCTGATCTACAACGAGGTCCCGTGGCAGCGGAACAAGACGCACAGCGCCGGGTATCAGGGCACCGCTTTCCAGCGAAGCCTCGCGCCGTTCCATCTGTACGAGACCGCGCCGTCCACGACGCCGGTCGCGTCGACGAAGGACTACACCAAGCTCCCCGCCGACCAGAAGTCCAACGCGAGCTTCGCGGCGCTGCCCTTGATCTGGCACTGGGAGTACACCCGCGACCAGACCTACCTGCAGAGCCAGCTGTATCCGCTGTTGAAGGAGCTGGACGCGTTCTGGCGGGACTTCGCGGTGTGGGACGGTTCGCGGTGGGTCTTCGAGCACACCTCGGCACATGAGGGCGGTGACGACACCAACCCCAACCTCGACCTCGGCTTCGCGCGCAAGGTGATCAACACGCTGTTGGAGACGTCGGTGATCCTCGGCGTGGACGCCTCGCTGCGGCCCACATGGCAGGACTTCCTGAACAAGCTCAGCAAGTACCCGACCGGGACCTACAACGGCGTGACCGTCTTCTACACGGCCGAGGTCATCAACAACCCGCAGCTGCCGGACAAGTTCGAGCCGGGCAACCAGCCGATCAACATGGAGGGCGTCATCTTCCCCGGTGAGCAGTGCTCGATCGGCGGTGACGCGAACCTCGTGCAGTACGCCATCAACTCCCTGGCGCAGATGAACTCGTGGGGCGTCACCTCCGGTGGGAACTCCAACAACGGGTTCCCCAAGGAGTTCCCGATCGCGGCCCGCGTCGGGTGGCCCGCGGAAGACCTTTTCCAGAAGTTCAAGGCGTCCATCGCGCACCTGTGGCGGTCCAGCAACGACACCGTCTTCCAGGGCGGCGGCGGCATCGAGACCACCGCCTCCACCGAGACGCTGAACTCGATGCTGATGCAGAGCGAGGGCGGCGTGATCCGGGTCTTCCCGTGTTGGCCGACCGCGCGGAACGCCTCCTTCACGCTGCTGGCCAAGGGGGCGTTCCTGGTGAGCAGTGCGATCAGCGGCGGCGCCGTCGCCTCCGTCGGGATCACCAGCCAGGCCGGCGGGAACGCGACGCTGGTCCTGCCGTGGACCACCGGCACGGCGACCGTCACCGCCGACGGATCCACCGTCCCCGTCACCGTCTCCGGTGGCCGGGCCACCTTCGCCACCACGGCGGGCACCACGTACAAGGTCACTCCATGACATCGATGCAAGACACACGGGGTCCACAGCGCTCGGCGCTGCCCCGGCGCGCGAACCTGGGGTACTTCCTCGGGTTCGGCGCGCCGGGTCTGCTCTTCTACGCGTGTTTCGTCTTCGCGCCGCTGGTCCTCAGTGTCGGCTACAGCTTCACCAACGCCGACGCGTTCCTGCCGCACACGAAGTTCACCGGGTTCCACAACTACGTGCGGCTGTTCCAGGACCCCGACTTCCTGATGCAGATTCGGGTCACGGCGATCCTGACGTTCATCATCGTGCTGGTGCCCAACCTCGGCGGGCTGGCGATCGCGGTGCTGCTGAACCGGCAGGGGCGCCTCTATCGCGCACTGCGGACGGTGTTCTTCGTGCCGGTGGTGCTCAGCTCGGTGGTGGTGTCCGTGGTGTGGCAGGCCATGCTCGCCGACGGGGGGCTGCTGGACACCGTGCTCAAGTCGCTCGGGGTGGACGACCCGCCGGGCTGGCTGTCCGATCCGTCGATCGCGCTGTACTCGGTGGGCTCGATCGCGAGCTGGCAGCTGCTGGGCTTCTGCACGGTGGTCTATCTGGCCGGGCTTCAGGGCGTGCCGGACGAGCTGCTGGAGGCGGCGGCGATCGACGGCGCGGGACGGTGGACGCGGTTCCGGCGGGTGACGTGGCCGATGCTGGCGCCGGCCTTGACGATCAACACCGTGATGCTGCTGATCACCGGGTTCAAGACCTACGACTTCGTGCAGGTGATCACGCACGGCGGCCCCGGGAGCGGGACCACTGCGACGGTGGCGTACAGCGTGATCCAGACCGGGTTCACGGAGAACAAGACCGGGCTGGCTTCGGCGATGGCTGTGGTGATGCTGGCGATCGTCGCCGTGGTGTCGAGCGTGGCCCTGCGGCTGTTGCAGCGGCGGGAGGTGGAGCTGTGATGGCCGGTTCGGTGGCGGGGGTGGAGCGGGCCGGGGCGGCCGGAACAGCCGAGGGGGCCGAGCGGGACGGGCGCCCGGACCGGCTCGGGTCCGGCATGCGGGCCGGGCGGCGGGACGAATCGCGGGCGCCGTGGGTGCGGCCGTTGGTCGCTCTGATGGTCACAGCGGTGTTCGCGCTGCCTCTGTATCTGGTCGTGGTGAACGTCTTCAAGCCGGGTGACGACATCAGTGGGTCGCCGACCTCGGTGCCGTGGCCGCCGACGCTGGACAACCTGAAGGCCGTGATGGACCGGCCGGACAATCTGTACTGGGCCGGTCTGCTGAACAGCGCTGAGATCACGGTGGTGTCGATCGTCGTGCTGGCGGTGTTGTCGGCGATGCTCGGCCACTACCTGTGCCGCACCCGGAGCCGGTTCGCCCGGCTGACGCTGCTGGTGCTGCTGGCCGGGCTGATGATCCCGCCGCAGGTGATCCTGGTGCCGGTGGTGCGGATCCTGCGCCTGACGCATCTGATGACGACGCTGAGCGGGATGGTCGCGTTCAACGTCGGCTACTACATCCCCTTCGGGGTGTTCGTGTTCGCCGGCTTCATCCGCTCGATCCCCATCGAGCTGGAGGAGGCGGCGGCCTTGGACGGCGCCGGCCGGTGGCGGACGTTCTGGACGGTGGTCTTCCCGCTGCTCCGCCCGGCCACGGCGAGCGTCCTGATCTTCCTCGGGGTATGGATCTGGAACGACTTCCTGGACCCGCTGATCATCCTCGGCCCGGTCGGGGGCACGACGGTGACCGTCGGCGTCTATCGCGCTCTGGGCGAGCACCAGTCGGACTACGGGCAGCTGTTCGGCTTGATGTTCCTGGCCGCGCTCCCCGTGGTGATCTTCTACTTCCTGTTGCAGAAGCACTTCGTCAAGGGCCTGACCGGCGGCGCGGTCAAGGGCTGAAAGGGAATCATGACGCTCATCAGGCCGATTCCCGGAGCACGCGCCTGGGTGCTGACGGCCGGCGGGTCGTGCTCGGTGCTGTGGATCGATGCGAAGGATCGGTTGCTCTCCGCGCACTGGGGTCGAGGGCTGAGTTCGGAGCAGGCGGCGGGGCTGGTGGGAGGCTGCCAGGCGAGCGGTGCCGGCGCCGGCTTCGGAGCGGTCGCCCTGGGTGGGCAGTGGCCGTTCGAGGACGACGTGGAAGGGCCGCTGGAGCTGGCGGTCGGGGCGGCTTTCCAGTTCGGGCACGCGCAGTTGGCGGTGCGGTTC
This sequence comes from Catenulispora subtropica, assembly GCF_039531675.1. Lineage (NCBI taxonomy): Bacteria > Bacillati > Actinomycetota > Actinomycetes > Catenulisporales > Catenulisporaceae > Catenulispora > Catenulispora subtropica. The sequence continues at coordinate 49,350 of NZ_BAAAQM010000029.1, read as the reverse complement.
GCCGACGGGACGCGCGAGCTGGAGGTGGAGTTCGCCGGTGCCGACGTCGACGCCGGACCCGACGCCGCGGAACTCGTCCTGAGCTTCGCCGACCGGCACTATCCACTGGCTGTGGAAAGCCACCATCGGGTTCGGAGGGGAAGCCCGGTGATCGAACGCCATCTCGTGGTGCGTCACACCGGTGCCGCCGGCGACGAACCCGTCGACGTGCTGCGGGCCGACTCGGCGTCGTGGACGCTCCCGCCGCTGGCGGACTACCGGCTGAGTCAGGTGCGGGGGCGATGGGCGGCGGAGACGCGCCTGAACAGGTCGTCGCTGCCCTATGGCGAGACCGTGCTGACGAGCCGGCGCGGCATCACGAGCCACCACGCGAATCCGTGGGTCATGGTCGACGACGGCACCGCGGGGACGAGCCACGGTCAGGTGTTCAGCTGCACGCTCGCGTGGAGCGGCAGCTGGCGGATCACGGCCGAGCGGACGCCGGCCGACCGGATGGCGCTGTCCGCCGGGTTCGGCCACGAGGATCTGGTGTGGCCGCTGGCTCCGGGCGAGACGCTGACCACGCCGGTGAGCGCGGGCGCCTGGACGGACGGCGGGTTCACCGCTGCTTCGCAGGCTTGGCACGCGTACCTGTCGGGCCATGTCCTGCCGCACACCGACGAGCTGCGGCCGGTCGTCTACAACTCGTGGGAAGCGACCGGCTTCGACATCTCCCTGGAAGGCCAGCTGGCCTTGGCACGGCAAGCGGCCGAGCTCGGTGTGGAGCTGTTCGTCATGGACGACGGCTGGTTCGGGCGGCGGACGTCGGACCGAGCAGGGCTGGGGGACTGGTGGCCGAGTCCGGAGCGGTTCCCGGACGGGCTCGCGCCGTTGGTGAAGGGCGTACGGGAACTGGGGATGGACTTCGGCTTGTGGGTCGAGCCGGAGATGGTGAACGCGGACTCCGAGTTGTACCGGGAGCATCCGGAGTGGGTTCTGCACCAGCCCTTTCGGCAGCGGAGCGAGCACCGGAACCAGCTGGTGCTGAACCTGGCGCGCGCTGACGTGGCGGCCTGGGTGCACGAGCGCCTCGACCGGTTGGTGGCCGAGAACGACATCGGGTTCTTGAAGTGGGATATGAACAGGCCGCTTTCGGAGGTGGGGCCAGGCCCCGAGTTCGGCGACGCGGTTTGGCGGGGCTACGTCGACAACCTCTATGCGGTGCTGGACCATTTGCGCACTGACCATCCAGGACTGCGGATCGAGGCGTGCAGCGGGGGCGGTGGCCGGCTCGATGCGGGGATCCTGCGGCGGGTCGACCAGGTCTGGACTTCGGATAACACGGATGCCTTGGACCGGTTGGCGATTCAGGACGGCTTCGCGCAGATGTATCCGGCGCGGGTGATGTCCGCGTGGGTGACGGACTCGCCGAATCCGCACACCGGGCGCGCGATCCCCCTGGAGTTCCGCTTCCACGTCGCCATGGCGGGAGTGCTCGGCATCGGCGGCGACTTGACGCGGTGGAGCGGGGCGGAGCGGGAGACCGCGAAGGAGCTGGTGACGCAGTACAAGCGGATCCGGCCGGTGGTGCAGCACGGAATCCGCTACGGCTTCGGCGACGCGGCGGGTGATCTGAGCGGTGTGGAGTACGTCGCGGCTGACGGGTCGGAGGTCGTGCTGATCGCGTATCGGCGGGAGCGGCGCTTCGCGCAGGTGGAGCGTCCGGTGGTGCTGCGGGGAGTTGATGCCGGGGGACGGTACCGGGACGTGCGGACCGGGACGGTGCATCACGGTGCTGTGCTGCTGAGCCGGGGACTGCCTCTGGGACTGGGAGGTGGGGATCCGGCGAGTGTGGTGGTGCATCTGGTGCGAGAGACATGACCGCTTGGTGATCCGTGATCCTCGGTGCTTCGGAGAGGCGTAGGGCTATGCGTGCTGTGCAGGTGGTGGAGTTCGGGCGGCCGCCGGTCGTGGCGGAGGTGCCGGAGCCAGTGGTTCAGGGGCCTGATGACGTGGTCGTGCGGATCGCCGGGGCGGGGATCTGCCGGACCGATCTGCATATCGTCGAAGGCGGGTTGGAAGCGGCGTTCCAGCAACGGCTGCCGTTGACGCTCGGGCACGAGAACGCAGGGTGGGTCGAGGCCGTCGGCACGGGTGTCTCGCACGTGGCGGTGGGCGATCCGGTCATCGTGCACCCCGCGGTCACCTGCGGGTTCTGCGACGCATGCCGCCGCGGGATGGACATGCACTGCGGGACGTGGCGGTTTCCGGGCGTCGACGGCTGGGCTGGCGGCTACGCCGAGCTGATGGTGACGTCGGCCCGCGCGTTGGTGAAGCTGGCGCAGGGGACCGAGCCCGCGACCCTGGCCCCGTTCGCCGACGCGGGTCTGACGGCCATGCATGCGGTGCGGCGGCTGGCGCCGTTTGTGAGCGGGGGTGGTGTGGGCGCGACAGTGGTCTGTCTTGGCGCTGGGGGAGTGGGTCAGATCGCCGTGCAGCTCCTGAAGATTCTGACCCCCGCCACGGTCGTGGTCGTCGAGCCTGACTCCGTGCGCGCCGAAACCGCACGGACTCTGGGCGCCGACGCGGTCCTGCCCCTCCCGGCCGAGCAGGCGGCCGACGCGGTCTTGGACCTGACCGGCGGCCGCGGCGCCCAAGCCGTCCTGGACCTCGTCGGTGAGGGCGCCGTGCCCGAGCAGGCGATGCGCATGCTGGCGAAGGGCGCGGTCTACTCGATCGTCGGCTACGGAGGCGGCGTGCGTATCGAGCATCTCGACATGATCAACCGTGAGCTGACCTTGCTCGGCAACCAGATCGGCACGCACGCGGAGTTGAGCGAGCTGATGAGGCTGGTGGCGGCGGGGAGGGTTTCGCTGGCGACGGAGGTCTTCCCCTTGGATGCCGCTGCGGAGGCCATGGCGGCGGTCGGTGAGGGGAAGGTTGCGGGACGGGCCGTGTTGGTGCCTTAACCTTCTGCCAGATCCGCCAAGTGTCGCGCGACCACCGCTTGCGCGTCCTCCGCTCCCAACCGCGGCGGCTCCGCCATCAGTTGCAGCACCAATCCATCGAGCAACGCGTGCAGTCGCTGCGTCTCCACTGTCTCGTCGCGGCCTTCGCCCAGCTGACCGATCTCGCGGAGTGCCAGCACGACGCTGTGGACCGAGTCGCGGATCATGCCGTCGATCTGGGTTCGGCGTTCGGCGACGCGGGCGTCCGTGTGGGCGAGGGTGACCAGGGCGAACCAGACCTCTGACTCGATACGGCGCGGGGTGTCGAGGGGGAGCAGTTGCTCGAGATGCTGCTGGATCGCGGCGGGGGTGGCTTCCTGCATGCCCGCGTAGACCGTCTGGATGCGGCGGGCTGACTCCTCGGCCACCAGGTCCATGGCGAACAGAACCATCTCCGCCTTGTCCGGGAAGTAGTGGCGGAGGGCGCCGGGGGACCAGCCGGCCTCCTGCGCCACGGAGCGGACGGTCACCGCGTCGAAGCCGTCGCGGAGGGCCACGCGCCAGAGAGCTTCGGTGAGCTCGGCGCGGCGGGCGGTGTGGTCGACGACTTTGGGCATGGCGCGATTATCACACGCGTGTGCTAGATTGGTTGTGATACGGGTGTGTTAAAAACGACGGGAGTCGGGGATGCGGCGCTTTCCGTGGGGCGTGTTCATCGTGGTGGCGGTCGTGCTGAACGTGGTGCGGCAGATCGTCTTCCCGCCGGGGGACGTGGGTGCGGGGGCGACGGTGGGGCTGTTCTTCGTCGTGCTGGCGGTCTCGTATGCGGTGGTCGGGGTGCTGCGTGCGCTCGGGATGGGGCGCGTGCGGGAGTGATCAGCGCCAGTCCCATCGGATGCCGACGATTCCGGGTGGAACCGGGGCGACGTTGATGTGGACGGCGTGGTGGCCGGTCATCGGCAGTTCCTGTTCGGTGCTGCCCTGGTAGGCGAAGCAGGCCACCGGGAGCCTCTGCTGGTCGAAGCGGACTTGGAGGGCGTACTGGCCGGCCGGGAAGCGGAAGCCGCGGTGGAAGTCACTGCACTCGACCGCTGAGCGGTCCACCACCGCGTAGCGGATCAGGTGGGTCTGGTTCGGTCGGAGGGTGAGGTCGAAGAGCAGCTCGGCCACGAGGAGGCCGGCCTCGGCGTCTCTGCGGATGCGGCCGACGCGGCAGTTCTCCAGTGCCTCCAGGTCCACGCGCTCTATGTCGGCGCCCGGGTCGGCGTCGACGATGGCCACGTAGCGGTCGACGCTGTCCTGGTGGGCGCGGAGGACCTGGAAGGTTTCGCGGCGGGGGCTGGAGCCGGTGGCGTCGATCCAGACCTGTTCGTGCTGGGCTGCTATGTGGAGTTTGGTGTCGGCGGCTGTGCCCAGGGAGGCGAGCAGGCCGGTCAGTGCGGCCCAGGTGGGGAGGATGTGCCGGTACTCCCGGGAGCCGGCGGGCAGTCCGATGCCGTGGCCCCGGGGGCGCGGTGGGCCGAGGAGGACCAGCAGGGAGCCGGAGGGCAGTCCGAGGATGTCCTCGAGGGCTGATACGGCGCGGAGCGAGGACGGGCGCTCGGGCCGTCGCCGGCCGTTCTGCCAGCAGCTGAGGGTGGCGGTGCCGACGCGGACGCCGCGGTCGGCGAGGTGGCGCTGGAGGCTGTCCAGGGAGAGGCCGCGGGCGGTGATCGCGGCGCGGAGGGCGTCGGCGAAGGGGCCGGTGCGCAGGGCTGTCGTGGGGTTGGGCGAACCGGTGTGAATGTTCACAGGGAAACAGGCAACTGCGGTGTTCAGGAGCCTGTCAAGGTGCGCTGACCCGGGGTTTGCGCAGTGTTCACAGGAGGGGCGGGTGTGAACCCTTGACGGGGCCTTCACCGTGTCGCCGTGGGGGCTCGACGGGCTCTGTCCGGGCTGGTCAGGGCGGTCCTACGCTCACGCCACCATCCACCCGGACGGACCCGAAGGGAGTCCCCCGTGCCCCCCACCTCGCATGCCAAGCACACCGGACGGCTGCGGGCCGCCGTGCTCGCGGCGGCACTCGCGCTGTTCACCGCCGTCGCCGCACCGGCCTCGGCCGCGACCGCCAACAAGCTCGACATCACCATGCAGGCTCAGCAGTACTCGAACTGGTGCTGGGCCGCCTCCGGCAACACCGTTGCCACGTTCTACGGCTACAACTACTCCCAGAACCAGTTCTGCAACATGGCGTTCGGCAACGACCTGAACGCCTCGTGCTCCAATTCGCAGGCCACCTTGGCCGACGACCAGACCGCCTTCCAGCAGATCGGGATCTCGCCGGGCAACTACGTCACCGGCTACCTGTACTACTCCTCGATCATCCGCGAGGTCGACGCCGGCCGACCGGTGATGGCCCGCATCCAATGGTCCTCCGGCGGCGGGCACATGGAGGTGCTCTACGGCTATGACCAGAGCCAGAGCTGGGTCTACTGGGGCGATCCCTGGCCGTCCGACTACCGCTACAACTGGGGCTCCTACAACTACTACGTGAGCAACGGCTCGTTCTCGTGGACGCACTCTCTCGACTACATCGGCGCGTGAGGAGGCGGACGATGAAGCTCAGCAAGGTTCCCGTCGTCGGCGCGGTGGTGGCGATGACGTTCGCGATGGCAGGCGTGGCGCACGCCGGTACGGCGCCCGCGATCCCGGCAGCACCCTCCGGTGGTGACGTGGCTGCCGCGCGGGATGCCGCGGCCGGTGCGCTCGGCACCGTCGGCCAGTTCTTCGCGGCGGGCGGGCAGAAGCCGCAGGGAGACGCGAAGCAGCTGGCGGCCGCGGCGGTCGCGGAGGCACCGCGCATCGACAGCGCGACGGTGCCGGTCTACTCCCTCGCTCCGGCGTTCGTCGCCGATCCGTCGGCGGCGGGGACGGCGGCGCCGATCGCCCAGCTCGCCTTCATGGCCACGGACACGGTGAGCGCGTCCGGTTCGCATGCGTCGGTGTGGACGGCGCGGGTCGACGGCGGCTGGAAGGTCGTGAACATCGCCTCGGGTGCGGATGAGACCACGTACACGGCCAAGGCCGTGCCTGGCGCCACCGTCTTCCAGGAGCCGCAGATCGGCGCCTGGTACCAGGTGGTCGGCGGCCGGGTCCTGCCCTTGAACGACACCGCGCACGCCTCGGTCGGGAATGGGCTGACGCTCGCGCAGTATCACAAGCTGGTGCGGTCCCGGTACGCCGACAAGCTCCCGGGCAGCGCCTACGACCGCGAAGGCCGCGCCGGCGGGTTCCAGCCGCAGGCCCCGGGCGCGGGCTCCACGGACTCCGCGAACACCGGAGTGATGACCGCCGGCCTGATGCTGACCGGCTTCGGCGCCGCCGGTGCCGGGGTCGTGGTCTGGCGGCGGTCGAGGGTGCGTCGCGACTGATCAGGGCCCGCATCAGGATGCCGCCCGGCGCTCCGCGCGATGGAGTGCCGGGCGGCATCTCGCACCGCCGTAGATGATCGATCCGAGTTAAAGTGCTGACGGCAGGGGACATCAACGGGAAGGTCGGCAGTGCGCTTCGGACTGCTGGGGCCGCTGGAAGTCGACGCCGAAGGCGATCCGACGGCCGTCGCCGCGCCCAAACAGCGCGTCATCCTGGCGTGCCTGGCGCTGCGCCCGAACCAGGTGGTCGCCTGCGAGACCCTGATCGACGCGCTGTGGCCGAACACGAAGCCCGCCAACGCCCGCATGGCTTTGCTGAACTACGTCGCCCGGCTGCGGCGCATCCTCGGTCCGGCCGCCGAGCGGGTGCAGACCGGCAACGGCGGCTACCGCCTGCTGATCCGCGAGGATTCAGAACTCGATCATGTTCACGCCGCGTGCCTCGAAGCGGCGGCGCGGCGCGCGGTGGAAGCGGGTGACTGGCAGCACGGGCAGGTGGTCGCAGAGGCCGCGCTCGGGCTGTGGCGTGGTGAGCCGCTGGAGGACGTGCCGTGCGAGATCTTGCGTGCGGAGTTCGGGGGAGCCTTCGATGCTTTGTGGCTGCGGCTGGAAGAGTTGCGGATCGACGCGCTGTTGGGCGCGGGCCGTTATGAAGCAGCGGTGCCGTACCTGGACAACCTGATCAAGGCGCGCCCGCTTCACGAACCTCTCTATGAGCGGCAGTTGATCGCCTTCTACGGTGCCGGGTGGCGCGCCGAGGCGCTGGCGTCCTACCGAACGCTGCGGGCCACGCTCAGGGAGAACCTCGGCGCCGATCCCTCCGTACAGATGGGCAAACTGCATCAGCTGGTTCTCGCGGATGCGCCGATCAAGTCTCTGCTTTGCCTGTGGCGGGCGACGGATCCGCCGACGGCGGCCACACCACCCACAGCCCCGGTAGTGCAACTTCCTCGACGTCCCCGCTTGCTCATCGGCCGAGATCGCGAACTCGAAGTCCTGACGCGGATGCTCGCCGAGGACGGCACCGACGCCGACGCCGACACCGACGCCGACTGCCGCGTCGCGGTCCTGACCGGCCCGGCCGGCGTCGGCAAGACCTCGCTCGCCCTGACCTGGGCCCACGCCGTCGGCGACCGCTTCCCCGACGGCCGCTACTACCTCGACCTCAACGGCTTCGCCGCCGACGACGCCCCGCTGTCCGCCGACGACGCCGTCGGCGCGCTGCTGGACTTCCTCGCCGTGCCGCCGGACAGCATTCCGGCCACCCCGGCCGGCCGCATGGCCCGCTACCGCGCCGCCACGGCCGACCGCGGCAGACTCCTGATGGTCTTCGACAACGCCCGCGACGCCGCTCAGGTGCGTCCGTTGCTGCCGGCCGGCGACGGCTGCCGGGCGCTGGTGACCAGCCGCCGCGCGCTCGGCGGGCTGGTCGCCCTGGACGGCGCCGAGCAGATCGCCCTCGCCCCGTTGTCCGCCGAGGACTCGCGCACCCTGCTCGTCCGCCGCCTGGGCGATCACCGCGTCGCCGGTCAGGAATCCGCCGTCGAAGCCATCGCCGAACGCTGCGCGCACCTGCCGCTGGCGCTGTCCGTCGCCGCCGCCCGCGCCGCCTCGATGGCGGGCATCCCGCTCACCGCGCTCGCCGAGCAGCTTCAGGCCCGCACGCTGGACACCCTGCACGTCGCCGACGACGCGGCCAGCAGCGTGCGCGCCGTGCTGTCATGGTCATATCTGCGGCTGTCCGAACCCGCGGCCCACGTCTTCCGCCTGCTCGGCCTGCATCCGGGCCCTGAGATCACCGTGCCGGCCGCGGCGGCGCTCGCCGACATCGCGCCCGGCCGGGCGGCCGCACTGCTCGACGAACTCGCCGCGATGAACCTCCTCGCCGACCACGGCGATCCCGGCCGCTACACCATGCACAACCTGCTGCGGGCGTTCGCCGCCGAGCTGGTCGTCGACGCGGCCGTCCCCGAGGCCCGTCACGCCGCGGTCCACCGCCTCTACGACTACTACCTCGGCAGTGCCATCGCCGCCGACCACAGCTTCACCACGCTGCCGGTCGCGGTCGAGCCCGACGGCATCCCCCTCCCACCCGAGCTCGCCGCGCCGGCCTTCGCGGGCGAACGAGAAGGGCTCGAGTGGTCGGCAGCGGAGCAGACCGTGCTCTCCGCCCTGATCAGCCATGGGGCCGACGGCTTCGACGACTACGTCTGGCGCCTGGTCGCCGCCACCTCGTGCGGCCTGATGATCCGCGGCCGGTTCCACGACGCCGCCCGCCAGGGCCGCCTCGCCCTGGCCGCGGCCCGCCGCCTCGGCGACCGCGCCGCCGAGAGCCGGGCGCTGTTCCTCATCGGCCGCGCCCTGGCTTTCACCGGCGAGCACGTCACCGCCCGCTACCAGCTCGAGCGCGCCCTGCGCATCCAGCGCGCGCTCGGAGACCGGGCCGGCCAGGCCGAGACCCACCGGACCCTGGTCACCTGCTGCCGCAACCTCGGCGACCCGGAGCGGTCCTTGCGGCACGCCGAGGAGTACCTCGCCGCGGCCCGCGACATCCGCCACGAGCCCAGCGTGTCCATCGCCATGCACTTCATGGGATCCAGCCTGCTCAACCAGGGGCGCTACCAGGAAGCGCTGAAGTGGAGCACCGCCGCGCTGGAGACGACCCGGCCGCTGGGCCGCCGGCGCAACCAAGCGCTGATCCTGGACACCCTCGGCGCCATCCACCGCGCGCTCGGCGACCTCGACGCGGCCTACGTCTGCTATCAGAGCTCCGCCAACCTCTACAACGACAACGTGGCGGCGGACGAGTTCGACGGATTGCTGGCCCTCGCGGACGCCTACGACGCCTCCGGGCGCCGGGATCGGGCCTGCGAGATCTGGACCTCCGTCGCCGCCCAGGCCGAGAACTACCCGTACATCCTCGAGCGGATCCGGGCCCGGCTGGCCGGCGTCAGCCGGGACGTCTACGAGTGACCTGCGGGATATCGCCGCCGCTCGGCATCGCGATATAGCCGCGATATCGCCCCTTCCTAACGTCTGCCGCGAGAACCGGACGGAGAGGCGGGCGGCACGATGGAACGGCGGCGGCTGGTGGTCGGCATCAGTGGGGCGACCGGGATCGCCTACGGGCTGAAGGTCCTGGAACTGGCCCGCAAGGCCGACGTCGAGACCCACCTCGTGGTCACCCCCGCGGGACAGCAGACCCGAGCCTACGAGACCGGCCTCTCGGCCGCCGACCTGGCCGCGATGGCCGACGTCGCCCACCGTCCCGCCTCGATCGGGGCCGCCATCGCCTCCGGATCGTTCCGCACCGCCGGGATGATCGTCGCGCCCTGTTCCATCAGAACCCTGTCCGCGATCGCCTACGGCAACGGCGACAACCTGCTGACCCGCGCCGCCGACGTGACGCTGAAGGAACGCCGCCGCCTGGTCCTGATGGTCCGCGAGACCCCGCTGACGCTGGGCCACCTGCGCGCGATGACCGCCGTGACCGAGTCCGGGGGCGTCGTCATGCCGCCCGTCCCGGCCTTCTACCTGCGTCCGCGGACCGTCGCGGACATCGTCGAGCACACCGCCGGGCGGGCGCTGGACCTGCTCGGCATCGACGTTCCGGACCTGCCCCGCTGGGGCGAGTGAAGAAGGAAGAACCGTGACCCACCTCAAGAGCCTGCGCGAGTTCCTCGACGCGCTCGACGCCGTCGGCGACCTCAAGCGCATCGACACCCAGGTCGACTGGGATCTCGAAGCCGGCGCCGTCATCCGCCGCTGCTACGACCTCCAGGCTCCGGCCCCGCTGTTCACCAACCTCACCGGCTACGGCGACACCGGCTTCCGGCTGTTCGGCGCCCCCGGCGCGCTCAGCGCCTCCGGCCACCCCTTCGCGCGCATCGCGCTCGCCCTGGGCCTGGCGGCGGACGCCACCGGCCAGCAGATCGTCGAGGCGCTCGCCGACGCGCGCGGCAAGCCCGGGATCCCGCCGGTGGCGGTGCCGCGCGAGCAGGCGCCGTGCAAGCAGAACGTGGTGCTGGGCGACGACGTCGACCTGTTCGTCTTCCCGACCCCGCGGATCCACGGCAACGACGGCGGCCGCTATATCCAGACCTACGGCATGAACATCGCCCGGACGCCGGACGGGACGTGGACCAACTGGTCGGTGAATCGGATGATGATCAGCGACCGCCGGACCCTGGCCTGTCTGATCCCGGCGCCGCAGCACCTCGGCGTGATCCGGCAGCAGTGGATCGAGCGCGGCGAGCAGATGCCGATCGCGCTGGCGCTCGGCGTCGAGCCGGGGCTGCCGTGGGTCGGCGGGATGCCGCTGCCGGCCGGCGCCGACGAGTCGCACTTCCTCGGCGCGGTGTTCGGCGAGGGGATCGAGGTGGTCCCGGCCGAGACCGTGGACCTGATGGTGCCGGCCACCGCCGAGATCGTGATCGAGGGCCACATCGCGCTGCCCGAAGAGACGGCGATGGAGGGGCCCTTCAACGAGTTCCCCGGCTACAACGCCACCGAGGCCACGCCCAAGGCGGTGTTCCACGTCTCGGCGATCACCTACCGGGACGGCGCGATCCAGCCGGTGGTGGCCGCGGGGCCGCCGGTCGAGGAGGACCACACGATCATCGGTGTCACCTCGGCCGCCGAGATCCTGTATCTGCTGCGGGAGGCCGGTCTGCCGGTCTCGTCGGCCTGGTACAACTTCGAGGCCGCGGTGCACTGGCTGACCCTGGCGGTGCGGCAGGACTGGCACGAGACCACGGGCCTGGGCTCGCACGAGCTCGCGGAGAAGATCGCCGCTGTGATCTTCCGCGGCAAGCCGTCGGTGAACGCGCCGAAGATCCTGCTGGTCGAGGACGACGTCGACATCACCGACCTGGCGCAGGTGGTGTGGGCGTTCGCCACCCGCTCGCACCCGGACGTGGACCGCGGCGAGTTCCACTTCCCGCCGGAGCTGAGCATGCAGCTCGCGGTCTACCTCTCCAACGAGGAGAGCCGCTCCTTCCGCGCCGGCAAGGTCATCTACAACTGCCTGCTCGCCGACCTGTATCCGGAGGGGGGCCGTCCGGTGAAGGGGAGCTTCGAGAACGGCTGGCCGGCCGAGATCCAGGAACGCGTGCTGAAGAACTGGCACGAGTACGGCTACTGATCAACCACCTAGGAGAAGACGATGAGCACACCCGCCGCCACCCGCGCGGAGGCCGTGATCACGGTCGCGAAGTACGAGCCCGCGGCCTACGGGGAGCCGGCCGCCGGCGGCACCCTGAGCCGGATCCACGTCGAGGAGCGGTTCTCCGGCGACATCGAGGCCGACGGCGTGGTCGAGTTCCTGCAGGCCGCGTTCGCCGACGGATCCGCGAGCTTCGTCGGCGTCGAGCGGGTTTCCGGGACGCTGGCCGGCCGCGAGGGCACGTTCGTGTTGCAGGACCAGGGCACGGTCGCGGGGGAGCTGGTTTCCGGCGAGTGGTTCGTCGTGCCGGGCTCCGGGACCGGCGAGCTGACCGGGCTGCGCGGGACCGGTGGCTTCAAGGCGAACCTCGGCGAGGGGGCGAAGGTCTGGCTCGACTACTGGTTCGAGGTGTGAGCGGACCGGGCGACGGCAGCGGCGGCACCGGCAAGGCGATCGCTCTGGACGTGGCGTTCGCCCTGGGGCACCGCGCTGATTCTCCGGCCGGATGGATCACGGCGCAGACCATCCGGGTGAACGTCGGGACCGTCTAGCAACGCTTTGTCGTTCCCGCAACGTCGAATAAGGGAGAGCCGGGTTCTGGGCCGTGGGGCGGTCCAGAACCCGGCCTTCCCGGCTCAGTGGTCGATCACCGCGGGACGCCGAGCCCCTCCAGGACCTCGGCTCCCGGCAGCCCGGCCAGCGACGCTCCCGGCAGCCACAGCTTCGAGCCCCGGATCCCGGAGCCCACCACCGCGACCGGGGCGGCGGCCACGGCCGCGTCCACCAGGATCGGCCAGTCGGCGGGCAGGCCGATCGGCGTGATGCCGCCGTACTCCATCCCGCTGAGTTCGACCGCGGTGTCCATCGGCGCGAACGAGGCTTTGCGGGCGCCGAGGTGCTTGCGGACCAGGGTGTTGACGTCGGCCTTGGTGGTGGCGAGGACCATGCACGCGGCGTAGGTGGTCTGCTCGCCGCGCCGGGCCGCCACGATCACGCAGTTCGCGGACTCCTCGGGCAGCACGCCGTACGCGGCGCAGAAGGCCTCGGTGTCGGCGAGGGCGGGGTCGATCGCGGCGACCTCGACCAGCGGGGCGAGGGCCGGCAGCGCGTGCAGGGCGGCTTCGACCGGTTCGGCGAGGAGTTCGGGGCGGTCCAGGGCGGGGGTGCGGACTACGGCTTCGGTCGGCATGCCCCGAATCTACGCCCGCACCGCCGGGTGGTTACGTCCGCGCGGCGAGTGCCGACTCGGCCCGCGAGGCGTCGGACGGTGTCTCGGACGCCGTGCCGGAGGGAGCGCCGGACTCTGTATCCGTATCGGGCGTCGCCGACGTCCCGAACTCGGCGGCCAGCACCGCGCGGTGCGTCGGCCGCGCCTCGGCCAGCTTGGCGAGGCCCTGCTCGGTCAGCACCACGAACACGCCGCGCCGGTCGTCGGCGCACAGCGTGCGCGTCACGAGGTGCTGCGACTCCAGGCGGCCGATCATCCGGGACAGGGCGCTCTGGGTGATCGGGACGTGGTCGGCGAGCTCCTGCACGCGCGGGGGTGTGGCGCAGTCGTACTCCGACAGGGTGTCGAGCACCTCGAACTCGCTGGCCGACAGGCCGTGCCGCCGGTCGAGCTCCAGCTCCAAGGCGTTCCACACGCGGGTCTTGCGCGCGACGAGCTCCCGCCACTGTTCGACGAGGCTTCGCTCAAGGAGGGACTCGGTCTCCATGTCCGCATGGTAACACATGCGAGCGCACAAGGTGTAGCTGCATAAGGTTCTATTGCATAAGGTGCCTCAACATAAAATGCTTGCTCACTAAGTGCACGTGCATGTAATCTCGTCCGCATGAGCCACAGCGACACCTCCACCACCCTGCGTCCCGGCGAGTCCGCCGCGTCGGGACGCTGGCCGCTCCGTCTGTGGGGCGCCCTGATAGTCCTGTGCGGCGCCCTGTTCCTCGATGCCCTCGACACCTCGATGGTCGGCGTGGCCCTGCCGTCGATCAAGGAGTCCCTCGACCTGTCCACCTCGTCCCTGCAGTGGGTCGTCAGCGGCTACGTGCTCGGATACGGCGGGTTCCTGCTGCTCGGCGGACGTGCGGCGGACCTGCTCGGCCGGCGCCGGGTGTTCCTCACCGCCCTGGCCGTCTTCGCGGTCGCCTCGCTGCTGTCCGGCGTGGTCAACGACGGCGACCTGCTGATCGCCACCCGCTTCGTCAAGGGCATCAGCGCCGCCTTCACCGCTCCGGCGGGCCTGTCGATCATCACCACGACCTTCGCCGAGGGGCCGGACCGCAACCGGGCCCTGAGCATCTACACGACCTGCGGTGCCGCCGGCTTCTCGCTCGGCCTGGTGCTCTCCGGCCTGCTCACCGAGGCCGGCTGGCGCTGGACGCTGCTGGTCCCGGCGCCGGTGGCGGCGCTGATCCTGCTGGCCGGCTGGAAGCTGATCCACCGCGACCAGCCCGCGGCCGACCAGCACCGCGGCGGCTACGACATCCTCGGCGCGGTCACCAGCACCGCCTCCGTCCTGCTGCTGGTGTTCGGCATCGTCCGGGCGCCGGAGGAGGGCTGGGCGTCCCCGGTCACGCTGGGCACCTTCGCCGCGGCGGTCGCGCTGGGCGTGGCGTTCGTCGCCGTCGAGCTGCGCGTCGCCAACCCGCTGGTGCGGCTCGGGGTGCTGCGTTCCCCGTCCCTCATCCGGGCCCTGATCGGCGGCGGCCTGATGTTCGGCGGCTACGCCTCGTTCCAGTTCGTCGTGACCCAGTACCTGCAGACGCTGTCCAAGTGGAGCGCCCTGCACACCGCGCTGGCGTTCCTGCCGGCCGGCCTGATCGTGCTGTTCTCCAGCTTCAAGATCGCCGATGTGCTCAACCGCTACGGCACCGCGCGGGTCGGCGTCGCCGGCTTCGCCTTCCTGTCGCTGGGTTACCTGCAGTTCCTGCGGATCGGCCAGACCCCGAGCTGGTGGGTGATCCTGCCCTCGATCGTGGCGCTGGGCCTGGGCTTCGGGATGGCTTTCCCGGCGATCAACGTGCAGGCCGCCTCCGGGATCGCGGACGAGGAGCAGGGCCTGGTGTCCGGGCTGCTGAACACCGCGCTGCAGGTCGGCATCACGGTGGTGCTGGCCGCCTCGACCGCGATCATCGCCGCCAACGGCGGCAGCGGTGCGAAGACCGACGCCCAGGTGCTGTCCAGCTACCGTCCGGTGCTCGTGTTCGTCGCGGTCGCGACGGTCGCCGGGCTGCTGATCCTGGCCAGCGGGCTGCTCAAGCGCAGCCGCTCCGACGTGGAGTCCACCCTCGCCGAGGAGCTGGAGGACGAACTCGACGTCCTGGCCCTGCGAGAGCAGGACGCGCTGATCGGCTAGACCGGCTGCGAGCGACACATCGGCGCCGGCCCCGGAAAGAAAGGGGCCGGCGCCGATGAGTTTCCCGGTGGCACTCCGTCTGACCCGGTGAGAGCTTGAAGACCACCCACCGGAAGGACGCCCCACCATGGCGGAGAAGACCATCGCCGAGAAGCTCGGGATCAAGTCCGGCAAGACCGTCTGGACCTCCCACCCGGACCGCTTCGCCGAGATCGGCGACCTGCCCGCGGGCGTGACCGTGACTTCGGACCTGGGCGCCGCGGCCGTGGCCGTGCTGTACGTGGACGACGCCGCGTCGGCCCGCGCGCTGCTGGAAGCGCACAAGCAGGACGTCGCCAAGCCGCCGGCGGTCTGGGTCGCCTACCCGAAGGCGAACCGGACCGACGTCAACCGTGACACCCTGTGGCCGATCGTCGTGGCCTACGACTTGCGGCCCAACGGACAGATCGCCCTGGACGAGGTGTGGTCGGCCCTGCGCTTCCGCGCGAACAAGCCGGGCGAGGAGGCGTTCAGCGGCGGAAGCAAGAAGTAGCGGCTACTCGACCACTATCTCGACCGGGATGTTGCCGCGCGTGGCGTTCGAGTAGGGGCAGACCTGGTGTGTGGCCTCCAGGAGCTCCTGTCCCTTCTCGTTGTGCAGCGCCTCCGGGAGCTCGGCGCGCAGCACCACCGACAGGCCGTAGCGGCCGCCGTCCAGAGCGTTCAGCGTGACCTCGGCGGTCACCGACGCCTCCGAGACGTCCAGTCCCATCCGCTTGCCGACCAGCTGCATCGCGCTGGCGAAACAGGCGGAGTAACCGACGGCGAACAGCTGCTCGGGGTTGGTGCCCTCGCCGCTGCCGCCGAGCGAGGCCGGCGGCGCCAGCGTCAGGTCGAGCGTGCCGTCGTCGGTGACCGAGCGGCCTTCGCGGCCGACCGACGTGGCGACGGCGGTGTAGATGGGCTTCATGGCGGACCTCCTGCTGGACCGGCTGGTGGGCGGGTGCTCACGGAACTAGACAGATCTGTCTGTCTGGCTGTCGCCGATACTAGACAGACCTGTCTGGTATCGTCAAGTCCGTGAGCTCCGCACGTGACCGCGTCCTCGGCACCGCCACTCGGCTCTTCTACGCCGAGGGCATCCACACCGTGGGCGTCGACCGGGTCATCGCCGACGCCTCGGTGGCGAAGGCGACCTTCTACCACCACTTCAAGTCCAAGGAAGACCTGGTCCTGGCCTATCTGGCCACGGAGTACGCGCGGCAGCGCGGCGTCCTGGAGGCCGTGCCCGGAACCGGCCTGGACCGCCTGGCCTCGATCCTCACCGAACTCGCCGACCTCAGCCGGGGCCCCGGCTTCCGCGGCTGCCCGTTCCTGAACGCCGCCGCCGAGTACCCCGACGCCGCCACGCCGGTGCGCCGCCTCGTCGACGAATACCGCGCCTGGTACCGGGGCCTGATGTACGACCTGCTGGTCGAGGCCGGCCGCTCCGACCCCGACCGCAAGGCCGACCTGCTGCTGCTGGTCCGCGACGGGATCGCGGTCGCCGGCGGGCTCGGCGACCAGGCCGCCGTGCAGGCGGGCGTGCGGACCGCGCTCGAGGTCGTGTGAGCTCACGCGGGCTGCACGGTGACGGCGCCGGCGTCGGACCAGACGGTCAGGCGGCGCGGTGAGGCCGGACTGTCGGTGACGTCGACGCTGCGGTGGCCGGCGTCGGCCTTCGCGTCGACCGCGTAGGCCCCGTCAGGGACGGTGACCGTCACCTCGCCGGCGTGACTGTGCGCGGAGACGGTCGTCGGGGCGGTCGCGAAAGCGAGGTCGACCGCGCCGGCCGAGGCCTCGACCGTCACGGCGGTGGCGCGCAGATCGGTGCCCTCGACGTGGCCGGCGGCGGCCTTGATGGCGATCGGCCCGGACAGGCCCGCCACCCTGACCTCGCCCGCGCCGTCGATCACGGTGAGCGATGTGGACTCCGGGACCGTCACGTCGTAGGCGATGCCGCAGTCGGAGCAGTTCGCGGTCAGGTGCAGGGTGCCGTCGGTCACCGTCTGACCGGGGGTCGGCGGCCGGTCTCCGTGGTAGTCGATGTCCCGGCGCACCACGATGCCGCCGGAGGCGTCGCCCCGGTGCACCGTGACCTGGCCGGCGCCGTTGTCGATCCGCACGGCGCGCACCGGTTCGGTGATCGTCGCGTCGTTCTCGACGTGCCGGTCGTTCAGCCATCCGCACCCTGAGACGCCGACGGCCAGTCCCGCCGCCGCGCCCGCGGCGGCCGCCAGCACGATCCGGCGTGTTCCGGTGCCATTCCCCGCGCGCATTCCACCCACCCCATCGGTTTCCTCGTCGGAGCCGCGCGGGCGCCGATCGCCCCGCGGTCAGGCTCCAGCGTAGGGTTGCAGAGAGTCTTTGCAAAGAGGTTCTGCAAAATCCTTTGCAGAAGTCTCGGCAATGCCGGGCGGGCGGAGTATCGTGACGCCGTGTCCCAGACCCCTCCCGAGCCCATCGGCGACGCGAACGGCGACCGGTCCGCCATCTTCCGCACGCTGACCCACCCGCTGCGCCGCCGCATGCTCGCCTACCTGCAGCAGCACCGCGAGGCGAACTCCACCAGCCTGGCCAAGGCCCTCGGCGAGAGCACCGGCACCACCAGCTACCACCTGCGCAAGCTCGCCGAGCTGCGGTTCGTCGAGGAGATCCCGGAGCGGTCGACGGGCCGTGAGCGCTGGTGGCGTGCGCTGCCGGTCCAGCTGGAGACCCCCGACCCGGCGACCATGGACCCCGCCGAGTTCGCCGCGCTCGCCGAACACGTCCGCGAGCGCGCGGGTGAGGACATCGACCTCTACTACCGGGCCCTCACCCAGTACGAAGGGCCGGACGGCTGGGCCCAGAGCTTCCGTGGCGGCTTCTTCATGAGCAAGGAGGAGCTGCAGGGGTTCGTGCGGGAGTACAACGAGCTGCAGTGGAAGTACGGCCACGTCGATCCGCGTGAGGCGCCGGACGGTGCGCGCCGTATGGCGTTGCGGATGTTCGTCGTCCCCGCGCCGCCGCAGGATGAGGCCGACGCTCCTGCGGAATGAGGCCAGACCGTCAGATCACGGGGACGACGACCGCTGATCCCGGAAGGATCTCGATCCGGTGAGCATGGCGGGTCGCGGCGAAGCGTGGGTGGGCGCCGCCGCTGATCTGGACCCGTATTCGATGGCCGGGGAGGAAGCGGTGCGCGGTCGCCGACATGGCCACGGCGACGGCCACCGCGGTGACCTCCTGCACGGCCCCGTCGGCTGGGACCTTGGCGATGCCGTCGCAGACGTTCCACGACCGGCCCCGCTCGTCCACGTCGCAGAGCCGGACGAAGACCGTCGCGTCGCCCGTGGCCGGGATCCGCGCCATGACGTCTGCCGCGACCGGTCCGATCACCTCGACCGTCTCGGCCAGCGGCGGGGTGGAGTACACGAGAACGTCGGAGCGCTGTTCGACCTTCGAGGTGTCGCGCACGCCCGCGGTGCGCCCGAGGCCCATCCCGCCGAGCGACGGCGTCGGGTCCGCGGGGTCGTAGTCGAGTGCTCGGGCGGCCGAGCCCGGGCCCGGACAGTCGCGGCTCAGCGTGCCGTCGCCCTGGAGGTACCAGGTGACCGGTACCGCGGCGGGCGGCCAGGCCGGCAGTTCGCGCCAGACGGCATCGGGACCGACGCTCACCCGCACGCGCCCCTTCGGCGGCGTCGGGTCGACGAGGTGCCCCTGAAACCAGGCCAGCGTCTCCTCGAAGACCCTCCCGATGCCTTGTCGCAGCGCCGATGTGTGAGTCCACGGCCCGATCAGCAGTGATCGCCCGCCTGCCGGCAGCCGGCCGTACTGCTGGAGCGCTTGGTCCAGTGCGACGTCGGACCAGCCGCCGACGACCAGCGTCGGCACCGTGCGGCCGTCGGCGGACGCCGGGTGGTCCGTGCCCTGCCAGTAGCCGTCGCCGGGATCGGGGTGCGTTATAGCGCCGTCCAGTACGGGCACCCGCTGCCCCATCACCCGCGCCAACTCCTCCGCCGGCTGCTCGGCCCGGACGATCCGTTTCATCCCCCGGGCCAGCCGCACCGTGGCCCCGAGGAACCGGCGCGGCCCGAGATGCTGCGTCTCGAAGGCCGTCGAGGCGATCAGTGCGTCTTCGAGGGCGAACACCTCGCCCCGATAGAAGAACCCGTACGGGTCGTGCAGCGGGATGTGCACCACCATCGCCTTCACCTCTGGCGGCGGCGCGGCGGCCAGGGCCCAGGCCGCGTAGGCCATGGCGCTGGGGCCGAGCAGGCCGAGGCGGCCGTCGAACCAGGTCTGCTCGCGGAGCCAGGCGACCGTGGCGCGGCCGTCGGAACCGTCGTCGCGCCAGGGCTGGACCGTGCCTCCGGATCCGCCGGTCCCGCGCGAGCTTTGCAGCAGCACGTGGTAGCCCTGTCCGGCGAACGCTGCCCCGTACAGCGCGGCCCATGGGAACCCGCGGCCGTACGGAGACCGCACCAACAGGGTCGGAAAGTCGAGGATGCCCTGCGCCCCGGTCAGGTCCGGGAAGTAGCGGTCGGCCAGAAGCTCCACACCGTCCGGCATCGGTATCCGGATGCCGGGTTCGTAGCCGACGCCGTACTTCGGTGCCGGCAGGCCGCGCAGTGTGCGGCGGAAGATCCGGGTGCTTCGGGGGAGCTCCATGTCTCTCGTCTCCTCGGCGTCGGCGGCTTTTCCGTACAATGTACGAGAATAGAGCTGGCAAGATTGTCCGCGCAAGCGATCTCAAGGAACCGAGGGAACGGCCGTGGATCCCGAAACGCTGTGGTCCGACCGCCGCCACCAGCGCGGACGCCCGCCGGCCCACACGCGGGAGGCGGTGGTCGCCGAGGCGGTCGGCGTCGCCGACACCGAAGGCCTTTCCGCCGTGACCATGCGCCGGGTCGCGACGGCGCTCGGCTCCGGCACCATGTCGCTGTACACGTACGTCTCCGAGCGTGACGCGCTCCTGGAGCTGATGGTCGACGCGGTCACCGGCGAACAGGACCTCCCGCCCGCGACCGGCGACTGGCGGGCGGACCTGGCAGCCTTCGCGCGAGGCCAGCGAGCCCTGATGCGCCGCCATCCCTGGCTGCCCGTAGCGCTCACCGGCCGACGCACCCTGGGGCCCAACACGCTCAAGGCCCTGGATCACGCCCTGGCTCTGCTCGCGCCGACCGGGCTGCCGCCGCAGTCCCGCCTCGAAGCCTTCGCGCTGGTCAGCGGGTTCGTCGCCAGCCACGTCGGCTACGAGGTGGCGCAGGAGCAGGCTCTCGGCCGCGCCGAGGACGCGAAGGAATTCGCCGAGTCCAACGCCCGCTATATGACGAGGGCTGTGGCGTCCGGCGCCTATCCCCACCTCGCCGAGGCGATGGCCGCTTCCGGTGCCGGGCCGGCGCCTGAACCCGACGCGACTTTCGAGCGGCTGCTCGCGCGCGTGATCAATGGGCTGACGTAGCCGTCTCGCGCCCCCAGCGCGACGGGCTGACGCCCTTGACCCGCTTGAACGCGACGCTGAAGGCGAACGCGTCCTGATACCCGACGGCTCGGGCCGCCGCGGCGACGGTGGTCCCGGAGCCGTCCCGCAGCAGGTCCGCGGCCAAGGTCATGCGCCAGTCGGTCAGATACGCCAGCGGCGGCTGCCCGACCAACTCGGCGAAACGCGCGGCGAACGCGGCCCGGGACATCCCGGCGGAGGCCGCCAGCTCGGCGACCGTCCAGCGGTGTGCCGGCTCGGTGTGGATCCGTTCCAGCGCCGCGCCGACCGCGGAGTCGGACAGCGCGCGGTACCAGGTCGGCCGCTCCAGCCCGGAGTGCGCACAGCCCTCGCGCAGCGCCAGCACCAGGATCAGGTCCAGCATGCGGTGCAGCACCGCGTCCTGGCCGGGCTCGTCCAACGCGGCTTCCGCGCTGAGCAGGTCCAGCGCCGCGCCGGTGCGAGGGTTGGCCGGGATCCGCGCCACCGGCGGAAGCGTGGACAACAGCCGCCGCCCGGCGTCGCCCTGCGGCTCGTACGTTCCGCGCAGCACCGTGGTCGCACCCGGCAGGCCGTCACCATACGTGCGAGGAGCCAGAGTGGTGACCAGGCCGGCGTGGTGCTCGGAGGCTCCGAGCAGCTGCTTGTGCCCGGCGCGGATCACGACCTGCGGGGCGGTCCCCAGGTCGTCGGAGATCGTGTGCCGCCTGGTCTGCGTGACCAGGGCGATGTCCCCGGCGGCGAGGTCGGCCGGCGCCACGTCCGGCCGGTCGTCCAAGCGCAGCACCGCCGGGCCGCCGAGGGCGGCGAACACGGTCAGCGGCGGGGCCTCGTCGAACGTCATGGACCACGGCGGCCGCTGGATCAGCTGCCGCACGTCGGCGTCGCTGGTCCGGGAGCGGCGGAGCAGGTCGCTGAGGGCGTCCACGGCTCCACGGTAGCCGAAGGGCAGACGATCACAAAGGTTTCAGCGACAGATTCCCATGGATCGTCCAGGCGATCAGCGATTCCCTGAAGTCATGAAGCACACCCTGATCCTCGCCGGCACCGGCAAGACCGGCCGCCGCGTGGCCTCCCGCCTCACTTCCGCCGGCCACCCGGTCCGCACCGCGGCCCGCACCGGCGGCGACGTCCACTTCGACCTCGACGACGCCGCCACCTGGCCGGCCGCCCTCGACGGCGTCGCCGCCGCGTACCTCGTCGAGCCCAGCCTGGAAGCCGGCGCCGAGCACCCGCCGCGCATCGCGCGCCTGGTCGCCGCGGCTGTCGCCGCCGGCGTCCGCCGCCTGGTCCTGCTGTCGGCCCCGGGCGCCGACGTCGAAGGCCACCCCCTCCACACCACCGACCTCGCGGTCCGCACCTCCGGCGTCGAGTGGACGGTCCTGCGCCCGAACTGGTTCTCGCAGAACTTCAGCGAGGACTTCTGGCTCCCGGCGGTCCGCGGCGGCACCCTGGCGCTCCCCACCGGGCAGGGCCGCGTCCCCTTCATCGACGCCGAGGACATCGCCGACGTCGCGGCCGCCGCCCTCACCGAGGACCGCCACGCGGGCCAGGTCTACGCGTTGACCGGCCCCCGTGCGATCAGCTTCGGCGAGGCGGCGGAGCTGATCGCGACCGCATCGGGACGCCCACTGCGCTATGTGGACACCGCTCCTGACGACTTCCTTCAACAGCAGCTCTCTTACGGAATCCCGCAAACGGCGGCCGAGCGCCTGACCCAACTCTTGGTGAGCATCAGCACCGGAGGGCACGAGGACCTGCACGACGGTGTCCAGCGGGCCCTGGGCCGTGCGCCAAGGCGGTTCGAGGACTTCGTCGTCGAGGCTGCCGCCACGGGCTGCTGGAGCTGAGACCGTAAACAGCTTGCAGGGTCCTGCAACGCTTGTGCGGTGACCTCGACCAACCGGCCCGACGTCGATCCTTACCGCCTCTATCTGAGTCTCCAGGCGGGGATGGCGTTCCTGAACGCGCTCGCGTTCACAACGGCTGTCGTGTACTGGGTCCAAGGCGCCGGACTCAGTCCGCTCCTTGTCGGCATGGTCGGCTCCGTAGCGTCGATCCGTATAGCGCTGCTCACAGGGGCGGCTGCCTTGGTGCCCGCCTCCGGGATCCTCATGCGTCTACGCTCCCGAGCTCGCTAGTCCGGGCCGCCATCCGAATGGCGGAACGCCCGCTCCGGATGGCGGCAGCCCGGCGCTCCCCGGGGGCGGCGGACGCAGGCCTCGGATACGAAGGACCCATGTCCGACTTCGTGACCGGCGAGCAGTACGAGATCACCGCCGGGCCCTACAGCGCCGTGATCACTGAAGCGGGAGCGGGCCTTCGGGAGCTGACGCACGAGGGCGGGCACCTGATCCTCGCCCACGGTCCCGATGAGCCCGCGCCGGCCGCGTTCGGCCAGCTCCTGATCCCGGGGCCGAACCGGGTCGACCGGGGCCGGGCTGCGAGCCGATGACCGGGCCGCCGAACGCCCTGGCCGGCGGCGTCGACCTCATCCGTCTGGAACCGGGGGCCGAGTACCGCGGTTCCTGGGGGATTCGAGCCGACTGACCCGCGGGCGGACGCCCCGCGGCCTTTCCACCAGCAAGGAGTCCCGCTCATGCCCCTGACCCCCGCGACCTCCACGATCCAGGCCCACGACCTGGAGGTCGCCGACGTCCTCGTCCTCTACGGCATCACCGGCGACCTGGCGAAGAAGATGCTGCTGCCGGCGCTCTACAAGCTCACCGAGCGCGGTGTGCTCAAGGTCCCGGTGGTCGGCGTGGCCGCCGCGGACTGGGACGACGCCGCGCTGCGCGAACACGCCCGGCAGGCCGTGGCCGAAGCCGGATACGAGGTCGACGACAAGGTCTTCCAGCGCTTCGCCGACGGCCTCAGCATCGTCACCGGCGACTTCACCCGGGACGCGGTCTACGGCGAGGTGGCCAAGGCGATCGAGGGCAGGGGATTCGCGGCGCACTACCTGGCCATTCCGCCCTCCCTGTTCGACAAGGTGGCCGCGGGCCTGGCCAGGGCGGGCCTGAACAGGCACGCCCGCCTGGTCGTGGAGAAGCCGTTCGGCCACGACCTGGCCTCGGCCCGGCAGCTGGAGCTCGACCTGGAGCAGTACTTCGACCGCGACCACCTGCTCCGCGTCGACCACTTCCTGGGCGACGAGTCGGTCGAGGGCCTGGGCACCTTCCGCTTCGCCAACACCCTGCTGGCCCCGGTGTGGAACCGGTCGTACATCGACAACGTGCAGATCACCCTCGCCGAGGACTTCGACGTCGCCGGCCGCGGGTCGTTCTACGACGGCGTGGGCGCCCTGCGCGACGTGGTGCAGAACCACCTGCTCCAGGTCATGACCCTGCTGGCGATGGACCCGCCGACCGTCGGCGACCCCCGGGCCCAGGCGCTGGAGAAGTGGCGTCTGCTGCACGCGGTGCGGACCATCGAGCCGGCGGACACCGTGCGCGGCCAGTACTGCGGGTACCAGGACGTGGAGGGGGTCAAGCCCGGTTCCACGACCGAGACGTACATCGCGCTGAAGCTGTTCATCGACAACTGGCGCTGGGCCGGCGTGCCGTTCTCCCTCCGCAGCGGCAAGGCGTTGGCGGTGACGGCGACCGAGGTGTGCGTCCAGCTGCGCCGGCCGCCCGCGGAGCTGTTCCGCGGCCTGGGGCACGACATCCCGCCGAACCTGATCCGCATCCGGCTGGAGCCCGGCGCCGCGATCGCGTTCGAGCTGATGGCCCGCAAGTCGGCGACCGGGCAGCCGCCGGTGCGGTTCCCCATGGGCATCGACTTCGAGCGCGTGCTCGGCGGGCAGGCGAAGCCCTACGAGAACATCCTCGAAGCGGCGATCGCCGGGGACTCCAGCGGCTTCGCGTTCTTCCCGGCGATCGAGGAGTCCTGGCGCATCGTGAGCAAGATCCTCGATCCGGTCACGGCGCCGCTGCAGTACGAGGTCGGGAGCTGGGGGCCGGACGCGGCCGCCGCCATGGCGGGCGAGGACGGGTGGCACGATCCGGCGAAGCACATGTTCGCGGCGGAGGAGATCAAGCCGGGAGCGCCGACCCAGCCGTCGGACTGAGCCTCACGCCTTGCCTTCTGGCTTCCTGGCCGGCGCCGGGAGCGACCACACCCCCGGTGCTCCGAATGGTGACCGTTCCCGGCCGGTGTTCCGGCCCGCGGCGCACTAGCGCCCCAACGCGAGCAACCGCGGCTCCCCTCGCTCCTCGGCCCGCTTCTCGCGCTCGGCGAGGATGGCCGTGGTCGCGGCGTCGGCGGGCAGGAACGACTCCAGCATCACCTCGGCCACGGTCACGTCCAGCGCCGTGGCGAACGACGACAAGGCGGTCAGCAACCGCAGCTCACCCTCCGGCGCCGTCAGCCGCAGCGGCACGGCGAAGCCGAGGTGCTCCTGGTCGGTGCGGACCTCCGGCACGTAGCCCGCGAGCTCGTCCACCAGGTCGTCGGTCTCGCGATCAGGGCTCTGGGCCGCCAGCGCGCGCAGATTGTCCACGACGTGCCGTCCCCACTGCCCCAGGTTGGCGACCCGCGGTGCCACGCCGTCGGGGTGCAGCATGATGCGGAGGACGTTGACCGGCGGCTCGAGCAGCGCCGGGTCGCAGCCCTCCAGGAACACCGCGATCGCCCGGTTCGCCGCGAGCAGCCGCCCCGGCCGCCGGATCATCAGGGCCGGATAGGGCAGGTGTCCCTCGATCACCTGCGCCAGCGCCTCCCGGACCGGGGCCAGCGCCGGCGCGTCGAAGCTCGTCTCCTCGAAGGCCGGGGCGTAGCCGGCCGAGAAGAGCAGCGCGTTGCGCTCCCGCAACGTCAGCCGCAGCGACTCGGCCAGCCGCAGCACGATCGCCCGACCCGGGTGCGAGCGCCCCTGCTCCATGAAGCTGAGGTGACGCTGCGTGGTCCCGGCCTGGTTCGCCAGCTCCAGCTGGCTCACGTGCCGCAGGGCCCGCCACCGCCGCAGCTCGGTCCCGAAGGCCGGCGGCGTCCTGGAGATCATCGTGTTCACCCCCCGAAGTCTTCGTCACGCCGGTGACTCCGGTCCATTCCCTGCGGGGAATTGGAATGCCGCACGCTCCCGGACAGCCTTGATCCATGCGTACTTACCGCCTCGCCACACCGGGCTCCGGGGACCCGATCGAGCTCGGCACCGAGGAGCGTCCGATTCCCGGGCCGCGCCAGCTCCTGGTCAAGACCCGCGCCGCGGCGATCAACCGCCGGGACCTGCTCATCACCACCGGCCGTTACCCGCTGCCCTCGCGCCCCGGCGTCGTGCCGCTCAGCGACGGCGCCGGCGAGGTCGTGGCCGTCGGCGCGGACGTCACCCGCTTCGCCGCGGGCGACCGCGTCACCGCCTCCTATTGGCCGCGCTGGGTCAGCGGCCCGCTCCGTCCGGACCTCGTGGACCAGCTCGGCTGCACCACCGACGGCTGGCTGGCCGAGTACGTGCTGTTCGACGAGACCGCCGCGGTCGCCATCCCCGAGCACCTGACCTGGGCTGAAGCCGCGGCTCTGCCTTGCGCGGGCGTCACGGCCTGGAACGCCCTGACCCGGCCCGGCACGCTCACCGCGGGCCAGACCGTGCTGACGCTCGGCACCGGCGACGTCTCGCTGTTCGCCGTCCAGCTCGCCAAGGCGATGGGCGCCCGCGTCATCGCGACCACGTCCAGCCCGGCCAAGGCCGACCGGCTGCGTGCCCTCGGCGCCGACGAGGTGGTCGACTACGTCGCGAACCCCGACTGGTCCCAGGAAGTCCGCGGCCTCACCGGCGGCCAGGGCGTCGACCACGTCGTCGAGACCCAGGGCCCGGCCACTTTCGGCCAGTCCCTCCGGGCCGCGTCCCTCTACGCGCAGATCTGCCTGTTGTGGGTCGTCTCCGAGAAACCGGAGACCCTCACCATCACCGAGGAGGACCTCGGTGGCTCCCTCGCCACCATCCGCCGTGAGTTCGTCGGGAACCGCACGGAGCTCGAAGCGCTGTGCCGGGCGGTCGACACCGCCAAGCTGCGCCCCGCGGTCGACCGGGCCTTCGGTTTCGACGAAGCGGTGTCCGCCTACCGCTCCTACCGTGACGAGGGCAGCTTCGGGAAGGTCGTCATCGAGTTCTAGCCGGACCGGCTGTTCGGGATCCATGTCACATTCGGCGGAGCTGTCTCGTCCCATGAAGAAGCCGAGTGGCAACCTGGTCCGAGGAGGTACCGCCATGACCCGCGAGCAGGAGTTCGAGGATCTGCGCCCGCTGCTGTTCTCGATCGCCTATCGGATCCTGGGCAGCGTCGCTGAGGCGGAGGACGCGGTCCAGGAGACCTGGGTCCGCTGGCAGGTGTCCGACACCGAGCCGGCGTCGGTCAAGTCGTTCCTGTCCGCCATCGTGACCCGGATCTCGATCGACGTGCTGCGGTCGGCCCGGGTGCGGCGCGAGGAGTACGTAGGACCGTGGATCCCGGAACCGCTGCTCTCCGACCCGTACGAGGACCCGGAGCGCGCCGCGGAGCTCGCCGACTCGGTGTCCATGGCGGCGCTGGTGCTGTTGGAGCGCCTCAGCCCTCTGGAACGCGCGGTGTTCGTCCTGCGTGAGGTCTTCGGCTTCGGGTTCTCCGACATCGCCTCGGCCGTCGGCCGTTCGGAAGGAGCCTGCCGGCAGTTGGCCCACCGCGCGCGGCAGCACATGGACTCCGGGCGCCCGAGGTTCGAGGCCGACCGCAAGGAGCGGGAGGAGCTGGCCAACCGGTTCTTCGACGCCTTCCGCGTGGGCGACGTGGACGGGCTGCGCGAGCTGCTCGCCGCCGACGTCGTCCTGGTCGGCGACGCCGGCGGCAAGGCGCCGCTGCTCTCCAGCCACGTGGCCGGCGCGCACCGGGTCGGCGAGGTGATCGCCCGGCTCATCGGCTACTTCGGCCATCTCGGCGTGGCGTTCGAGGTCCATGACCTCAACGGCCAGCCCGGCGCCATCTTCCACGACGCCGACGGCAAGGTGCTCAGCACCCTGACGCTCGAGGTCGCGGACGGCCGGATCACGACGATCCGCGGCCTGGTGAACCCTGACAAACTCGGCCACCTCGGTCCGGTCGCCGACGCGTACGCGCTGCGCCGGGCCGCCCTGGACGCGGCGCCTCCGACGCAGGGTTGAGGACCGGGTCCGGTCAGACGTCGCGCCGGCGGATCGCGAGCAGCGCGAGCAGCAGCGCTATCGACGGCCAGAGCAGGTAGACCAGCCAGCTCCCCCCGATGGTCGGGTTCGCGAAGCCGCCGTCGCCGGGGCGCCACCCGTTCAGGCGGCCCAGGGTCAGACGCTGCCACGCCGCGAACGGCGTCGCGTTGTGCAGGTCGTTGACCCAGGCGCGCTTCTGCGACGTGACGAACGTCGGCAGCAGCACGAGGAGCACGCTCACGGCCACGATCGTGGTCGCGGTGTGCCGGACGACGACGCCGACGCCCAGACCGGTCAGCGCGCTGAGCGGGAAGAGCAGGATCGAGGCGGCCATCGCGCGGTGGAAGTCCGCGTCGTGGAGGAGGACGGAGGGGAAGCGGTGCTGCCCGGCCAGGATGAGCGTGACGATGAGCGAGACGACGTACGTCACCAGGCCCGCGAAGGCCGTCACGGCGGCCACCACGATCGCCTTGGCGGCGAGGACCTCCGTCCGGGCCGGAACCGCAGTGAAGGTGGTGCGGATCAGGCCACTGCCGTACTCGCTGACCATGACCATGGCGCCGATACTGCCGAACAGGTAGAGGACGACGATGTGGGCGTCGTTGGTGAACACGCCTCCTCCGCCGAGCAGCCGGACGCCCCGATGAGGCGAGCGGTCGGCGATGACGGCGTTCACGTTGCAGGAGAGGACGCCGAGGGCGCCGAGGAGCAGCCCGGCGACGAAGGAACGCAGAGAACGGATCTTGATCCACTCGGCGCGCAGGAGGTTCGTCACTTCGTGTCTCCGGCGCGGTGGTCGAGGCGGTCGGCGGTCAGTTCCATGAACACGTCCTCCAGCGAGGCGGAGGGCGCGGCACCCCGAGCCGCGAACTCCTCGACCGTCTCGTCGGCGATCAGCGCGCCGCGGCCGATGACGACGAGACGGTCGGCGAGCTGGGCCATCTCGGACAGCAGGTGGCTGGAGACGAACACCGTCCGGCCTTCCGCGGCCAGCCTGCGGAACAGGCCTCGGATCCAGACGATCCCCGCGGCGTCCAGTCCGTTGAAGGGCTCGTCGAAGATGAGGACCGGTGGATCGCCGAGCAGCGCGCCGGCGATGCCGAGCCGTTGCTTCATCCCGAGGGAGAAGCCGCCGATGCGCCGCCGTGCTGCGCTCTCCAGGCCGACCTCCGCCAGGACGTCCCCGACCCGCCGCCGGGACAGGCCGTTGCTGCAGGCCAGCGCGGCGAGGTGGTCTCGTGCGCTGCGTCCGCCGTGGGCGTCGTTCGCATCGAGCGACGCCCCGACGTGGCGCAGGCCCCGGCGGTGCTCGCGGAGAGCGCGGCCGTCGACCGTGACCCGCCCGCTGTCCGCCGCGTTCAGGCCGAGGACCAGGCGGAGGGTCGTGGACTTGCCGGAGCCGTTCGGGCCGAGGAAGCCGGTGACGTGGCCGGGGCGGATCGTGAACGTGAGGCGGTCGACGGCGGTGGTGCGGCCGTAG
Organism: Catenulispora subtropica; assembly: GCF_039531675.1. Taxonomy (NCBI): domain Bacteria; kingdom Bacillati; phylum Actinomycetota; class Actinomycetes; order Catenulisporales; family Catenulisporaceae; genus Catenulispora; species Catenulispora subtropica. Next base: position 20,378 of record NZ_BAAAQM010000029.1, on the reverse strand, counting down.
CGCTTGGTCAGTTCCTGGGCTTCGATCACGCTATGACCTTGCCGCCGGGTGGTTCCCGCGTCATCCGAGCGGGGAAGGCAATCCAGGCGCGGCGTGTCTGCCACGGTCGTACACCCGACGGCCGATGCCCGGAGGCCGCCGCCGCGGATAGCATCGGCGCATGGCGGTGCTACCGCGGTTCGCGCAGCTGAGACGGGTCGCGCCGAGTGCGTGGATGATACTGGCCTGGGTCGCGGCCACCGGGTACGCGTTGTGGCTTTCACGGTCCGCATACCTGGTCACGCCGGTCGGGCCCCCCGCGCTCCGCGGGCCCGAGGGCGGGGTGCCGCTCGGAGCCGGTTCCGGCCCGGGATTCCGCGCGATCGGGCCGGGGACGGAGCTTCCGATCCTGGTGGGCGCGACGGTGGCGACGGTGGCGGGCAGCGTGCTTCTCCGCCGCCTGCCCCTGGTCGCGCTCGGCTTCCTGCTCGCCGGGGCGGTCGCCGCGTCTCTGGTCTTCCGCACGCCGCTGACCGTGCTGCTCGAGTACGTGCCCGCCGACATCGCCTTGTGGTGCTTCGCCGACCGGGGACCTCGACGGACCTCGGCGGTGGCCCTGGCTATGGCGGCGGCGACCTGGGCCGGCTACGTCGTGGCACTCCGCATGCTGGCGGACGCCGGCATGGTCGGGGTCCTGCTCCGGGCCGGTCCTTCGAACGACTACTTCAGTCTGGCGGCGGTGGTGGCTCTGTCAGGGCTGGTGTTCTGGCTGGCCGGGGTGTCGGGGCGGCAGGCCCGCGCGCACGCGGTGAGCCAGGCCGCCGCGGCCTCGGCCGCCGAGCGGCTGCGGCTTTCGCGCGACCTGCACGACAGCGTCGCCCACGACATCGGGATCATCGCCGTCCTGGCCGGTGCCGGCGCGCGGGTCCTCGACACCCGTCCCGAGGCGGCCCGCGAGGCCCTCGCCGGGATCGAGACCACCAGCCGCGAGACGCTGACGGGGCTTCAGCACATGCTGCGCACGCTGCGGCAGGACGGGGCGCGCGCCGATCCGGGGCTGCTGGACGTCGAACGCCTCGCCGCACGGGCTTCCGGCGCCGGGGTGCGCGTCGAGCTGACGTGGAGCGGTGAGCGCAGAACGCTGCCGCCGGAGATCGACCGCTCCGCGTACCGGATCATCCAGGAGGCGGTGACGAACGTGGTCCGGCACTCCGGCACGAACGCCTGCCACGTCGCGGTCGGGTTCGAACCCGGCGCGCTGGCGATCGAGATCGTCGACGAGGGCCGGCCACCGGCGGCCGACGCCTCGGCGCCCTCTTCCCAAGGCGGCTTCGGCCTGCTCGGCATGCGCGAACGCGTCACCATGCTCAGCGGCCAGTTCAGCGCGGGCCCACGCCCCGAGGGCGGTTTCCGCGTGGCCGCCCGGCTGCCGGCATGAGCATCAGGGTCCTCCTGGTCGACGACCAGCCCCTGATGCTCGTCGGCCTGCGCATGGTCATCGGGGAGACCCCGGACCTCACCGTCGTGGGCACCGCCGGCGACGGCCGCGAGGCGGTGCGCCTGGCCCGTGAGCTGCGTCCGGACGTCGTCCTCATGGACATCCGCATGCCGGGCATGGACGGCATCGAGGCCACGCGGATCGTCACCTACGGGCCCGAAGCGCCGAAGGTCGCCGTCCTGACGACCTTCGACGACGACGAACACGTCTACGCCGCACTGCAAGCCGGAGCGAGCGGCTTCCTCGTCAAGAACATGGCCCTGGACGACATCCTCGCCGCCGTCCGGGTGATCGCCGCAGGCGACGCCCTCCTGGCGCCCGGTGTCACCCGCCGCATGATCGAGCGCTTCACGGCCCGCCCCACACCCGCGGCCGCGTCGCGCCGCCTGGCGGCCATCACCGGCCGCGAGCGTGAGGTCCTGACCCTGATCGGGCACGGCCTGACCAACTCCGAGATCGCCGACCGCCTCGCCATCACGGGCACCACGGCCAAGACCTATGTCACCCGGCTGCTGGCCAAGCTCGACGCCCGGGACCGGGTGCAGTTGGTGATCATCGCTTATGAGACGGGGCTGGCCGTCGTGCCCTGAGCCTGTCCTCGGCATCGAACGCCGCCAGCGTCCGCGCCCCGGGCAGCAACGCCTCGCCGAGCCCGGCCGCCGGCTCTGCATCCAGCCCCCCGAGATCCTCCGACACCTCGTCGACCGCGTCCCGCACGATCTCCGCGGCCACTTCCTCGATCCCGCTGCCCGGCCCGAGCTTGCTCACCGCCGCGGCGGCACGTGCCGGCGTGAGCAGCGCGGCCGCCTGCACCACCAGCCACGCCGGTACTCCGGCCGCGCCCTCCGGCGGTGCCAGGAACGGCCGTGCCCCGGCGTACCGCTCGTCCTCGGCGAACGCCTTCTGTTTCACCTTGAGCATCGGCCGGGTGCCGTCACCGTCGCCGTGCTCCTCCCACTCCAGCGCGGGCTTCAGCACGTAGCCCTCGGCGAGGTTGTCCTCTATATACGGCAGCCCGAACAGTGCCGGCACCCGGCTGGGAAACACGGCCGGCAGGTCCTGCAAGCGGGCCAGCCCACCGCGCGCCACCACCGGCACGAGCGTCAGCCCGGCCTCCTCGGCTGCTTCCCGCAGGTCCCGCTCGGCCGCCCACCAGCGCCGGTCGCCGACCGTCAGCTGCGCGTCGAACAGCAGCCAGAACAGGTCCGGCGCGTACCAGACGCCGGTCTGCACAGGCTGTGCGCCGTCCACGGCCGGGACGTCAGGATGTGGATAGCCGCCGCCTGCCAGCTCCCCGTACAGGGTCACCACGGCGTCCTCGGCCGCTGACTCCCTCAGCGTCGTCGCGCACCGGGCCGCAGCCACGGCCACTGTCGGCCAGATCCGGCTCACCCCGAAGAACCCGTCGAGGTCGTCCTCGTCGAGCAGTTCCCGCCGCTTGGCCGGCCGCACTCCTGTCGCGTCGCAGACCAGTGCGAAGTGCGCGCCGTGCACCTTCTCCGTCGCGACCCACTCGTGCGCCCCGGGCGTGTCGCCCTTCCCCCTGGACGCCATCTTCGGATACGGACGCAGCGGTATTGCGGACATGCGCGGGATCCTCGTCCACGCGTCGATCACCGGCAACCGAAAAAATACCGTCGCGCGCTGCACCACTGGTACGGACCACTCGCCGCCTCTGGGGCGTTACCGCAGCACGCTGACCCCACTACTCTCCTTCGGCGCGGCAGGGCCGACGGCGTCACCCGACAGACCCGGCTTTCGCATAGGAAAGCCCTCATTGACGCGTACCGCCGTCGGTGGTCGCGGACCGGTGAGTTCGGCCGGCGTTCACCATCGAAGGGCTCGGAGGGCCGAATGGTGAGCGGTGGGTGTCAGGACGATCACAAGGGGTATCCACTTCGTAAAATTCTGATCAACTCGGCGACGGGCGGCCAAACTCTCGTACTTTCTACCCTTGTTTTCGCCTTGCAGCGTCTATAGAAATGACCGACGCGGGCTCGTATCCCTGCCCGACATCCGTCCAGTTCGGGCAACGGATACCTTCGTCCCTCTTTTCGGGAAGGGAACACTATGACCAAAGCCGTACCCCGGCACCGCAAGCGAATAGCGACGGCCACCACCCTCACGGCCGTCGCCGCATTCGTGTCCGCAGGCGTCGCGCTCGCCGCGCCGTCGAACGCCGACAGCGGTACCACCACGACGCTGGCCGGCACCACGCCGGGCTACGCGACGGCCTCCGCCGACCTCGGCGCGACCGGCGCGAGCACGCAGGTGACCGTGCGCGTGTACCTGGCCGGCCAGGACGCCGCGGGCCTCGAGGCCTACGCGCGGGCCGTGTCCGACCCCAACAGCGCCAGCTACAAGCACTTCCTGAGCGCGACCGAGGTCCGCAACCGGTTCGGCGCCTCGCAGGCGCAGATCGACGCCGTGAGCGCGTGGCTGAAGGGGGCGGGCCTGACCGTCACCGGCAGCAACATCCACTGGGTCGACGTCACCGGCACCGCGGCCGCGGCGCAGAAGGCGTTCGGGACGCAGCTGCACAACTTCAGCACGCCGCAGGGCACGCTGCGCAGCAACACCAGCGACGTGAAGATCCCGGCGAGCGTCTCCGCCGCGGTCCTGGGCGTCGCGGGCCTCGCGCAGAGCACCCAGCACGCGGTGACCAACCACCAGAAGATCGACAACACGGCGCGCGGTCCGGTGCAGAACAACGACCCGTCGTGCTCGGACTACTACGGCCAGAAGAAGGCGCCGTCCTCGGCCCCGGCCGTCCCGGCGGGCTACACCACGCCGGCCACGCTGGCGCAGTGCTCGCTGGTGCCGTCGGAGCTGCGGGACGCCTACGGCGTCACCAAGACCGGCCTCACCGGCAAGGGCGCCACGATCGCGATCGTGAACTGGTACGGCTCCCCGACCATGGAGGCCGACGCCAACAAGTACTCGATCGCCCACGGCGACAAGCCGTTCGCCCCGGGCCAGTACTCCGAGGTGAACGACCCGTCGCAGTGGACGCACCAGGACCTGTGCGGCGGCGGCGACTTCGGTGAGGAGTCGCTGGACGTCGAGATGGCCCACGGCCTCGCGCCGGACGCCAAGGTGATCACCGTCGCGGCGAACTCCTGCTTCGACAGCGACCTGCTCGCCGCCGAGGCGAACATCGTCGACAACCACCTGGCCGACATCGTGTCGAACAGCTGGGGCGAGATCATGTACTCGACCTCCGGCGACATCGACCCGGCGTCGATGAAGGCGTACGACCAGATCTTCAAGCAGGGCGCCGTCGAGGGCATCGCCTTCGACTTCTCCAGCGGCGACTGCATGAACAACGACGCCTTCTCGGTCTCCAGCGGCCTGAACTGCGACCCGACCGCCTCGCGCGCGCAGGTCGACTGGCCGACGAGCTCGGCGTGGGTGACCTCGGTCGGCGGCACCGCCCTCGGCCTGGACAAGCGCGGCTACAGCTTCGAGGCCCCGATGGCCGACAACCGCAGCGGGCGCACCGCTCCGGGCGCGGCCTCCTGGGCCCCCGGCGGCCAGACCTTCGGCGCCGGCGGCGGCGTGAGCGAGACCATCGCGCAGCCCTGGTACCAGAGCTGGACCGTGCCGCACAGCATGGCCAGCACGCTGATGGACGGGACGAAGACCACGCCCAAGCGCACCATCCCGGACATCTCGCTCAACGGTGACCTGTACTTCAGCAGCACCCTGGTGGGCCAGACGGACCAGGCCTCGGGCACCTACTCCGAGGGCGGCTTCGGCGGCACCTCGGTGTCGGCCCCGGCGTGGGCCGGCGTCCTCGCCGCCGCCCAGCAGGCCCAGTGGGGCATCCCGGTGGGCTTCGCCAACCCGGCGATCTACGCCCGCGCCTGGCTGACCAACGACGTGGTCCAGAACCCCCGCCAGATCGGCTCCTCGCCGATCCACTCGGTGGTGTTCCAGTACCCGGCGAGCAGCCCGGCCGCCGGCCAGTACCGCCTGATCCAGTACGGCAACGACGAGGGGCTGCCGGCCTCGCGTGGTTACGACCTGGCCACGGGTGTGGGCTCGCCGACCGCGCTGTTCCTGCGGTCGTTCGGGTTCGGGCACTGAACTGACGCGACCGAACGCCGCGGCTCGTTGACGGGTCGCGGCGTGAGGTGACCGGGCCGGCCGTTCCGCTCCCTCGGGAGTGGGGCGGCCGGCCTCTTGCGCGGGCGCGTGAGGTCGCCGTTCGGCCGCCGCCGGGTCGCGGTCCCCCGGAACGTCGCCGACGATGGCGTCATGAGCGCTGCCGAACATCCTGGTGAGGACTCCGCCCTGCTGCCTCTGGGCCAGGCGAAGCCGGGCGAACCGACGTGCGAGCTGGACCCGGTCACCTGGGACGCGATGGTGATGTGGATGAGGGCCCACGGGGTCTCCGACGAGATCGTCGGGCGAGTCTGCCACGACGCACTCCGCACGATCTGCCTGACGCCGTCGTCCGTCCGGCCGAACTGATCGGTTGCGCGGCGCGCCGTCGCGGGTGCATCATCGAGCCTGTCCATCGTCCCCGATGACCACCGACGAAGTATGCTGATGATGAGAACGGAGGCCGCCGACACCACCGTGACCCGATGACGGGAACGGAGCCGGTGCGGACGGCGATTCTCTCCGACACCCGAGCCTCGGCGGCCGTCGCCGCCCGGCGCTACGGGGTCCCCCCGACGATGATCGCGGCCGCTGCCGAGCGGCGTGCGGTCGGTGACTGGCGCGGCGCCTGTGCGGCGGCCGACGTCGAGGTCTATCTGAACCCTGATGCGGTCCGGCGCCGCCACGGCGCCGAGGTCGCTGCCCGGCTTCTCACGGCGTTGCGCGGCCTCGCCCCGGACCTGCTGCGGTGGCATCTGCCGCGACGCGGGCACGGGGCGGGGGAGTTGCTGGCCGAGCTCCTGGTTCCATTGGCCGAGCTCGCCGACGACGGTGACCGAGCCCTGGCTCTCGTGGCGATGACGCCGCGGCTGGCGCTGGACGCCGGGCAGCGCATCGTGCTGGCGGTGATGGAGACCGGAGGGCGCCGACGGCCGACGGCCGACTGCGACCCGGTGATCCGTGCGCTGCTGGACCGGGTCCGGGTGAAGCAGGCGGAGCGGCACAGCCTGGTGCGTCATCCGATGTTCTGGAGTGCTTCGCAGCCGCCTGGGTCCGCCGGCCGGCAGGACGTCACGGCCGAAGCACTGGCTATCACACGGTTGCAGGACGTGGGCGACTTCGCCGAGGCCTGGCGGCTCGGCGGCTTCACGCTGTCCTGCGACGCAGGGGTACCGAGCCGGCTGCGGTGGCTGGCGGCCCTTCCCGTGCTGCTGACAGGGCTGGCGGACCGGGTCCGCGCGGCTCTGCCCGGGGTCGACGCCGCCGCTCTTCGCTCCGGGCCCGGTGCCATAGTGCTTTCGGGCTTGAACGCTGCCTCCGGACCGATCGACGCCCGGGCTGTGGCGAACCACGACGCCTACGGCCTGCCGACGATCCCGACCGCCGCGTGGGCTCGCTCGACCGATGCGGATCTGGTGCGGTGCGGGCTGCTCGGCGTCCATGAGCTGCACCCGCTGGTCGCGTCGGCGCTCGTCACCGGACCGATGCCGCCCGCGCCGGAAGCGGACGAGTGGCTGTATCGCGAGGTCCCCTTCATCGCAGGACCCTGCGTCGCCGACGTCCCCACCTTGTGGATCCGGTGCGGTGCGAGCACCCACCGGGTGGCACACGTCGACGGAACCTGGCGCCCGATCGACCACGGCGGCCACCCCGACCGTGAGTTGTTCCTCCACCGCCTCGGCGGCCCGACGAACCCGTGTCTCCAGGCGACCATGTACTTGGGCTCGGGCCGTCACGTCATCGACCTCGCCGAATCCCTGCTCGTCCATGGGCGGGCCGCCGAGGTCCGTACCCTTCTGCACACCCATGTCGGCGCCCAGGCCGCTCTGGACGACCTCGACCTCCCTGCCGGCGGCACTGTCAGCGAAGCCCTCGCCGCTCTACACGAGAACACGCTCCAACTCCGCATGCTCCTCGCCGGTGCCACGCGGCCGCGCGACACCGTGAGCTACCGGACGTTGTACCGAACCGTCCACCGGCCGACCCGGAAGGGGGTACCGGCCCGAACCCACAGGTGATCATGACACTGACGACTTTTGATGTTCAGACCGCCACCGACGCCCTCTCCGCCGGCACTCTGACCGCCGAGCGCCGCCAACTCCTCGCCGCCGACCACCTCATCGCCCTGACCCGCGTCTCGCGGACCGAGCCCGGCACCGATGCCGACGTCCAGGCCCTGGCCCTGGCCACCGCCGCCAACCTCCCGGTGCTCCTGTGGGGCCAGCCCGGCATCGGCAAGTCCTCGACTCTGGTGCAGCTGGCCCGCGGCCTGGAGCTCCCGCTGGAGACCGTCATCGCCAGCGTCCACGATCCCTCCGACTTCGCCGGCCTGCCCGTCGTCGGTGCCGACCCCGCGGCGCGCGGGGTGGCGATGGCGCCGCCGGACTGGGCGGTGCGGCTGCACCGAGCCGGACACGGCCTGCTCTTCCTCGACGAGATCTCCTCCGCGCCGCCGGCGGTGCAGGCCGCCTTGCTGCGGGTCGTGCTGGAACGCCACGTCGGCAGCCTCGCGCTCCCCGAGGGCGTGCGCATCGTCGCCGCCGCGAACCCCGCGGGGAGCGCCGCCGACGGCTGGCAGCTGGCGCCGCCGTTGGCGAACCGGTTCGTCCACCTGGCGTGGGTCCACGATCCCGACGTCGTCGTCCGCGGCCTCGGCGGCACCTGGCCGCGCATCCCGCTGCCGCGCCTCGATCCCGAACGGCTGGAGGCGTCGGTGGCCCGGGCGCGGGCAGCGATCTGCGCCTTCCTCACCGTGCGGCCCGACTACACCCATCGCATGCCGACCACCGCTGCCGCGCGTGCCGGGGCCTGGCCGTCGCCGCGCACGTGGGAGATGGCGTTGCGTCTGCTGGCCTTCGGTTACGCCGCGGACGCCGACCTGGAGGCCGTCGCGATCGCGATCCGCGGCACCGTGGGCGACGGTGCGGGGCTGGAGCTGATGGCGTTCCTGGACCGCCGGGACCTCCCGGACCCCGAGCGGGTCCTGGCCGCGCCCGCGGACGTCGAGCTCCCGGAACGCGGCGACCTGGTCCACGCGACGCTCACGGCGGTCGTCGACGCGGTGGCCCGGAACGCGACCCGCGAACGGTGGGAGGCCGCCTGGCACCTGATCGCCCGCCTGATCAGAACGGTGCCGGTGGACCTGCTGGCGGCTCCGGCCATGCAGCTCGCGGCCCTGCGACAGCCGGAGTGGGAACCGCCCGCGCACCTGGACGGGCTCGGGCCGCTGGACGCGATGCTGGTGTGGGGCGCATGAAGACGCCGACGCCCCCCACCCCGGCCGTCATGGCCGGCCCGAGCCGCCTGACCGCCCGTCCCGTCCACGCCCCCGTCGTCAGCGTCCCGGCACCCGCCAGAACCCGGCCTCCCGACTCCTCCTCTTCCGCGATCACCCCGCTCGACACCCCCAAACTCCTCGCCGCCCGCCATCTCGCGGTCACCGCCTGCCCCTACCTCGCCGTCGCCCTCCACGCGATGGCCGTCGTCCCGAGCCGGGCCGTCCGCACCATGGCCGTCGACCGGCACTGGCGCTGCTACGTCAATCCGCGCTTCGTCGCCGAGACGCCGGTCCGCGAGCTCGCCGCCGTCTGGCTCCACGAGGTCTCCCATCTCGTCCGCGACCACCACGGTCGCGCCGAAAGGCTCCGCGAGGCCAGCGTCCGGCACGAAGCCGTCGGCCGCGCCGGCACCGCCGCCCTCGATCCGGACCAGCCCGTCCGGGACCGCGTGCGCCTGAACCTCGCCATGGACCTGGAGATCAACGACGACCTCCTCGAAGGGGTCGCGGGAACCGGCGAGGACGGCACCGGCCCCCGCCTCCCGCCCGGCGCGCTGAGCCCGGCCAAGCTCAGGCTCCCCGAACGCGACCTGTTCGAGGAGTATCTCCGTGACCTGACACCCACCATCGTCGACAGCTTCCTGGAACAGCAGCTCAACTGCGGCTCCGGCGCCCACAACGGATCAGGCCCCTGGGAAGAGGACGCGGAGGGCGCCCACCCCCTCGGCCCGTACGAGGCGGAGTCGATCCGGATCAGCGTCCGCGACGCCGTCACCGCCGGCCGCGGGACCGCGCCCGCCGGCTGGCGCCGCTGGGCCGAGGACCACGGCAAGTCACCGCAGGACTGGCGGACGCTGCTCGGTGCCGCGTTCCGCACCAGCCTCGGTGCCGCCGGCGGCGCGGGTGACTACACCTACCGCCGCCCTGGCCGCCGGACGCAGAGTCTGGGCGGCGGCGTGGTCCTGCCCAGCCTGTACCGGCCGGTGCCCCAGGTGGCGGTGGTGATCGACACCTCCAGCTCCGTCTCCGACGAGGACCTCGGCAGCGCCCTGACCGAGCTGGCGGCCATCGCCCGCGCCGTCGGCGTCGCCGGCCACCAGGTCGCCGTCTACAGCTGCGACGCCGCCGTCCACACCGCCGAGGCGGTCTGCCGGTCCGAGGAGATCACCCTGGTCGGCGGCGGTGGGACCGACCTGCGTCGCGGCATCAAGCGTGCGGCCGCCAGGGCTCCGCGGCCCGATGTCGTGGTGGTCCTCACCGACGGCGACACACCGTGGCCCGAGGCCGAGCCGGGCTGCCGGGTGATCGCCGGGATCTTCCGTTCGGCACGCCGGGCCTGGTTCCGGTACGACGACGATGGCAGCCTCATCGATCTCCGTCCGCCGGCGTGGGTGGAGACGGTGCAGCTGGAGTGACTGTGCCCGCCGAGTGCACGACAGGTCGGGGCGGCCGACTCGCCGCCCCGGCTCCCTGCCGTCACATCGCAGAACCCGTCCTCAGACGGTGTAACCGCCATCGACCGCGATCGCCGTCCCAGTGATGTACCGTCCACCCGGCCCCGCCAGGTAGGCCACCGCTTCCGCGATGTCCGCCGCCTCCCCGTACCGCCCCAGCGCGGTCAGCCCGCGCTGGAACTCCGCGCTGTCCCCGTCCGCCGGGTTCATGTCGGTGTCGATCGGCCCCGGGTCGACGATCGTCGCCGTGATCCCGCGCGGTCCCAGCTCCCGGGCCAGCCCCTTCGTCAGGCCGACCAGCGCCGACTTCGCCGTCGCCTGCAGGACGAAGTTCTCGCCGGGCACCCGGCCGTTGAAGCACGAGCCGATGCTGATGATCCGGCCGCCTTCGCCCATGTGCCGCGCCGCCGCCTGGGTCGCGAGGAACACCGACCGCACATCCACCGCCAGCACCCGATCCAGTTCCTCGGCCGTCACCTCGGCCAGTGGCCCATAGGTCAGGAACCCGGCGTTGTTGACCAGGATGTCGATCCCACCCAGCTCCCGCACCGTCTGCTCGACCGCGGAGGCCGCGGCCTCCGGCCGGGTCAGGTCGGCCTGGACGAGCACGGCCCGGCCACGCGCCGCCTCGATCTGCTTCGCCACGCCCCGCGCCTGTTCCTCGGCCTGCACATACGTCAGCGCCACCGCCGCGCCCGCCTCGGCCAGCCGGATCGCGACCGCCGCCCCGATCCCGCGGCTTCCGCCGGTCACCAGCGCCACCTTGCCGGTCAGGTCGTTCATAGCGATTCCCTCCGTCGTCTCCGCTTGTTCGTGCCGTGATCGAGCATGCGACGTTGACACTGATGTGAAGGTCAAGCCCGACCACCAAGCAGCGCACGGTGATGGAGACGACGTCGTTCAAGACGCTTCCGGAGGGTGCTCCGGCCGATCGCGCGTGAGCAGGTCCTCGATCCGCCGGCGCAGGGCTTCGTCGTCGCCGGCCGGTGACAGGCCTGTACCGTGCCGGACCAGGCGTTCGTCGCGGGCCGCCAAGTCCTCCAAGGCCAGCCGGACGTCGCCGGAGATCGCCGCGGGCTCCAGCGCGGCGAGCGCGTCCACGACAGGACGCTGATACATGAACTGGGTGCTCGCGGCGAGAGCCGCGACGAGCTTGGCGGCCAGGTCCCGTTGCCCGGCCTCGGTGTCGAACTCCGCCGGCCGGACGGCGCGGAGCGCGTCGGCCGCCGACGAGCAGTACTCGGGCACCTCGAGCAGCCGGGTCAGGGCCGGGACGAGCGGGGCGCCGGCGGTGCCCAGCTCCGCGGCGGCCCGGATCGCGGCGATGACGGTCCACGTGCTGGGGATGGCGCTGTCGGCCCAGGTGAACGCGTCGGCGTAGACCTCGACGGCGGCTTCCGGCCCGGCGCCGAGAGACCACAAGGCGTGCGCCACGTGGATCCTGGCCTCGGTGTCCGGTGTGGTCCTCGTCGGCCCCGCCGGCCTGGCCAGCGCCTCGGACAGCAACGGGACCAGACGTTCGCTGTGTTCTGTCAACTGCGCGGCGGCGTGGGCGGCGGCTGCCAGTTCGTGTCCGGTGCCGGCCAGACCGGTCTCGACGGCTGCGAGGAGGGAAGCCTCGTCGCCGGTCAGCCCCCGCAGCGTCAGCGAAACGGCCTCCCGCTTCGAGAAGCCACCATCCTGTGCCGCATGCCGGAGCGCCTCGACGACTTCCGGTGTCGCCACCCCCGACGTGGCGAGTGTTCGCGACGCTGCGAACGGCGAGAAGTCCAGCACCGCGAGGACGTCCGGCACGGCATCAGCAGCCTCATGTCCCCACGCCGAGAGCACATTACAGAGATAGACGGGTTCGTTGAGCGCGTGCGTTCTGTCCCTGAGGCTCGTCGGTCGGCTCGCGCCGGACGCGGACGGCGCAGCCAGGTCCCGCAAGCGGCTCCGGACCGCGGCGAAGAGCCCGGCATGGAACGGGAGCCGGGTCCGGTTCGGCCGGTTGGGCAGCGGATTCGCGGCGGCCTCCAACGCCCGCGGTCGATCCGGGAGGTCGCGGGCCAGGAGATCGAGAGCCGCCGGCACGCGCCACTCGAAGAGAGTGGCCAGAGCGATGTCCGCGTCCTGGTCGGCACCGGGCCGGTCGGCGACGGCGAGCACCGCGTCCGTCGCCGCTGCCGCCGCCGCCGGGCCGATGAGCCGGAGGACTTCCAGAGCGCGCACGCCGACCTTGTCCGGACCGGCCAGCGGTGCCAGCAGCGGAACGAGCAGCACGGAGGCGTGACGGGACCGGCCGACGAGATCTTGCGCCGCGTCGATCCCCCGCAGCCGGACGCTCTCGGGCACAGGCCCGTCCGTGCCCAGGGCGTGAGCCACGACCGAGACCGCGGTGTCGACGCCGTGCTGCCGGAACACCACCTCGACGAGGTCCTGGAACCGGGTGTTCCACGGCAGGTCGCGCCGTGCCTCCCGTTCGTGTGTCATCCAGGCCGTCGCGGCCGCGAACATGGCGGCGTCCCACGGTGCCCCGGTCGCGGTCAGAACGTAGGCCGCCACCATCCGGAGTTCCGGCGGCTGTTCGGCACCGACGACCGAAGCGAAACCGCCCACGAGTTCGGGATCGAGCTGATGGAGGGCACGGAGCAGGCCGCAGCGGACATCGGTGTCCGGTTCGTGCTCCCAGCGCTCGGCGACCGCCGCCGCGAACAGGTCGCCGCGCCGGGTCTGGGCCAGCATCCACCCGGTCGTGGACCGGACCTCGGGATCGTCCGCGGCCAGCAACGGCACCAGCGGTCCGCACGCGTCGGCGACCGCCCGCCGGGCCGCGTCGGCGGGGTCCGACGCCCGCGTGCCGCGGCTCTCGGCGATCGAGCCCAGCAAGGCCAGCAGCCCGGTCGTCCGGACCCCGGCCGCGGCCAATCGCGCCAGGAACGGCACCGCGAACGGCGTCGCCAGATAGACAGAACCCTGATGGCAGAGGCTGCCCCAGAGCCCGGCCACGGCCTTGTGGGCCCGGCCCGGATCGTCCGAGGCCAGCTGTCGCAGCAGCTCCGGCGTGTCGGTCGCGGGACCGTAGGCATGCGTGAGGGCGGACCACCGCACCGAGTCCAAACCGTCGAACGGATCGTCTACGCGCATGGACTGTCAGCATGGCACGGATCGCCGACGGCCGCGTCCGGCACCGATGCGATCACGCTGACCGGTCCGCATGCCGCGGGAGCGGTCAGGAGCGAACCACGCCGCGGCCTGACCGCGGCCCCCGCGACGATCCTCGTCGCGACGACCGCGTTGGGGGCCGCGGCGCACATCGTCAGAACCCGGCTCGGAACCCGGCTTCACATCGCGCAGGCGTTGACGACCACTGAGATGTTCCCGCGCGTCGCCCTCGAATAGGGACAGTTCCGGTGCGCGATCGCCGCCAGCTCCTCCGCGGTCTGCTGGTCCACTCCGCTCAGGCGCGGGGTCAGCACGGCCGAGAGGGAGAGGTCGCCGTCCTCGCCGTGGTGCAGCGTGACCTCGACCGTGATCTCCGAGCCGGTCGGCCGGATCCCGCGCTGCGCGGCTGCGGCGCGCAGCGCGGTGAGGAAGCACCCGCCCCAGCCCGCGGCGAACAGTTGCTCCGGGTTGGTGGCGCCGCCGACGCCGCCCAGCTCCTTCGGGACGGCCAGGCGGTGTTCGAGGCGGCCGTCCATCGCGCGCACGACACCGCCGTTGCGGCCCTCGCCGGTGATCTCGACGGCGGCCGTGTAGCGGGCCGCGCCTTCCGGGGCCTTGATCACCGGCTCACCAGCCGGTTGCGCTCCTCGACGGCCTTGATCGTCTGCTTCAGGGCCTTCTCCAGGACGCCCTTGCCGACGCTGCCCAGCAGGAGCCCGGTGGCGCGGCCCTTGAAGTTCTTGCCCTCGCGGACCACGACGACGTCGAGCTGCGTCCGGCCGCCGGGGAGCGGGGTGAAGGTGTAGGTGTGGCCGGACGCGCCGCCCCAGATGTTGGAGTCCACCGTCTTCATGACCACGCGGTGCGGGTCGGACCAGTCGTATTCCAGACGCTCCCAGACACCGCCGGAGCCTTCGGTGACGTCGGCGTGGCCGACACCGGTCGAGTGGACCTTGAGGTAGTCGTCCGAGCTGTTCTTGAACAGCTCCTGGCGGCCCGGGCCGAAGTCGGTGAGGCTCGCGACGAACTGCTCAGGGGTGGCCGTCGTCTGCTCGGTGAAGTGGATGGTCGCCATGGTGATCACTCCTCGTGGTCGGTCTGGGGTTCCTTTGCGCCGCCCTCAGCCTCCCGCCGGGCCAGGGTCCTGCGAGCCGGTGTCGGACCCTGGTCGCCGCCACCCGTGTCCCCGGGGTACGGGCCCGGGCCCCGGGGCCCGGGTACGGGCCAGGGTTCGCCACTGGGGCGACGGACCGGGAGCCGGGGCGAAGGTGATGGTGGTCGGTGAGTACCGGCCGACGGTCACAGCGGCGAAGGAGCTGACGATGGTGGACTTCAAGATCGAGATCGTGGTCGTGCCGGTCTCGGACGTGGACCGGGCGAAGGAGTTCTACACGCGCATCGGGTTCCGCGAGGACGTCGACTACTCCGGCCCCGGCGGGTTCCGGGTCGTGCACCTGACGCCGCCCGGCTCGACGGCGTCGATCATCATCGGGAGCGGCGTCACCGACGCGGCGCCGGGCTCGGAACGCGGTGTCCACCTGGTCGTGGACGACGTCGTCGCCGCCCGCGCCGAGCTCGCGGCGGCCGGGGCCGAGGTCAGCGAGGTGTTCCACGACGCGGGCGGCGTGTTCCACCACGCGGGCACCGTCGACCGGGTGGCCGGTCCGCATCCCGCACGGCAGTCCTACGGCTCCTTCGCGTCCTTCGCCGACCCGGACGGCAACACGTTCGTCCTGCAGGAGGTCACCACCCGCCGCCCCGGACGGATCAGCCACGTGGTGTACCGGTCCGCCGCCGAGGTGGAGCAGGCGCTGCGGAACGCGGCGGCGGCCCACGCCGAGCACGAGCGGGAGCTCGGCCGGCGCGACGAGGACTGGCCGTCCTGGTACGCGGAGCACATGGCGCGCGCGGCCGGGCTCGGCAGCTGAGCTCGGTGAGTGGGACCGACGACGACGAAAGCCGGAAGAGCACCATGAACACCCCGATTTCGGATGCGGCACCCAGCCCGGTCCCGGTGACGCTGTACGGCCGGGCCCGGGAACAGGAAGTCCTGGACCGGCTGCTGCTCACCCTGCGCGGGGGCCGGAGCCGTGCGCTGGTCCTGCGCGGCGAGTCCGGGGCCGGGAAGACCGCGTTGCTCGCCTATCTGGCGGCGCACCCGGACGCGGGCCGCGTCGTCCGCACCGCCGGGGTGGAGACCATGTCCGAGATCGCGTACTCGAACCTTCACGAGCTTTGCGCTCCGCTGATGGATCGTCTCGGCCTGCTGTCCCCGGCGCAGCAGGAGGCCCTGGCCACGGCCCTGGGCCTGAGCCTGGGCCTGGGCCTGGACGGCGATCACGGCGGCTCCCCGGGGCACCTCACGATCGGGCTGGCCGTGCTGGACCTGTTCGCCGAGGCCGCCGCCGACGAGCCGCTGGTGTGCGTCGTGGACGACGCGCAGTGGGTGGACAGGATGTCCGCGGCCATCCTCGCGTTCGTCGCCCGCCGGCTCGACGCCGAGGCGGTGGGCCTGGTGTTCGCGGTGAACACCACCGCCTCGGCGCTGGCGCCGGCCAACGCGGGGCTGCTCGCCGGGCTGCCGGAGCTGCGCGTCGAGGGGCTCGGCGACGAGGACGCCCGCGCGCTGCTGGCGGCGGTGCTGCCTGATCCGGACGGGGTGGATCCCGCGGTGCTGGACCGGATCGTCGCCGAAGCGCGCGGCAACCCGCTGGCGCTCCTCGAACTTCCCCGCAATCCCAGGTGACACAGGTAGTCGACACAGGTAGTCAAGGACAAGGAAGAATCATGATCACGACGTTGGTCGGGCGGCTGGAGGAGCGGGCGGAGCTCGCGGCGTTCGTGACGGACGCCGCGGGGCGGGCGCTGGTTCTGCGCGGGGAGACGGGAGTCGGGAAGAGCGCGCTGTTGCAGGACGCGGCGGCCCTGGCCGAGCGCGAGGGGCACCGGGTCGTCCGCGCGGCGGGAGTCGAGGCCGAGGCCGGGCTGCCGTATGCCGGGCTGCACCAGTTCCTGTATCCGCTGCTCGGGGATGCCGCGCAGCTCGACGCCGGGACACGGGCGGTCCTCGACGCCGTCTTCGGCGGCGGGGAAGGCGGGCCGGCCTCGGTGATGGCCCTGGGGATCGCGGTGCTCAACCTGCTGGCCCACGCCGCCGCCACGCGGCCGCTGTTCCTGGTCCTGGACGACGGGCAGTGGCTGGACGACGCCAGCGCCGACGTGTACGGGTTCGTCGGCCGGCGCCTGGCCGGGAGCCCGGTGAAGCTGCTGCTGGCCGTCCGCTCCGACCTCCCGTCGCGGTTCGACACCGCGGCGCTGCCCGAACTGCCGATCGTCCCGCTGCCCGACGCGGACGCGGCCGTCCTGCTGGACCGGAGCCACCCCGGGCTGGCCACGTCCGTGCGCCGCGCGGTCCTGGACCAGGCGCAGGGCAATCCGCTGGCGCTGCTGGAGCTTCCGGCGCACCACGCCGGGCGCGCCGACGACCAGTTCGGGCTGAACGGCGTGCCGCTGCCACGCCGCTTGCGGAACCTGTACGGCGCGCGGATCACAGGGCTCAGCGACGCGGTGCGCGCGGAACTGCTGAAGGGCGCTCTCGACGGAGTCGGGGTGGGAGCCGAGGACGGTGTCGCCCCCAGCCCGCGCTACCGCATGCGCGACGCCGACGAGGCGGTGGCGGCGGGGCTCCTCGAGATCGAGCCCGGCACCGACGACTTCACGTTCCGGCACCCGCTCGTGCGCTCCACCGTGGTGCAGATGGCGACCCCGAACCAGCGCCGTGCCGCGCACCAGGAACTGGCCCGGGTGCACCGTGAGCACCTGGAGCGGCGCGCGACCCACCTGGCGGCGGCGACCGTCGACCCGGACGAGGACGTCGCCGACATCCTGGAGGCGGCGGCGGAGTCGGCCACGCGGCGCGGAGGAGCGCTGGCGGCGGTCGCGTGGCTGACGCGGGCTGCGGAGCTGAGCGAGAACCACGCCGACCGGTCGCGACGGCTCGCGGACGCGGCGTTCGTCGCGAGCCACGCCGGACGGCTGGGACAGGCGCACCGGCTGGTGCTGGCCGACCTCGCGGCGGGCACGACGGATTCGCCGGCGGGGGTGCTGGCCGCGGGGTATCAGGCGCTGTATCAGGACGGCGATGTCCGGTCCACGCATCGACTGGTCTCGGCGGCGATCGAGAAGCTGCGGGACGGCGTGACCGAGCCCGACGAACTCCTCACCCGCCTGGTGAACCTGCTGACCGGACTCAGCGCGTATGCGGGGGACGAGGCTTCTTGGGAACGCGCCCACGAACTCTTCGACTCGCTGAGCGATCTCGTCTCCGAGAACTCCCGGCTCTACAGCGACGTGTGGAGTGATGTCGTCCGACGCGGCGCGGGCCGGGCCGAGGCGGTGGAGGACGCCGCGGCGACCATGCAGGACCTGGAGCCCTGGGAGCTCACGCGCCTGGGGGTCACGGCCTACCACCTCGACCTTCTGAGCCAGTTCCGTCCGCATCTGCAGCGCGTGGTCGACCGGGAGTTGGAGACCGGGGCGGTGGCCAGCGGGCTGGCCATGCTGCACCTGATCATGCTGGATCAGATGGCGGTCGGAGAGTGGGACGAGGCCGAGCGCACCGGTGAGCGCGTGCTGACGCTGGCGGCGGAGCACGGGCTGGAGCTTTTCGTCGCCCAGAGCCGGGGATACCTGGCGCAGCTGGCGGCGTTGCGAGGGCAGGTCGTCCGGGCCCGGGACTTGCAGGCCGAGGTCGAGGCCTGGGCCCGGCCGCGCGGGCTGGGGCTGCTGACGCAGACCGCCGACGCCGCCGGGGCGGGCGCGGCCTTGAGCGCCGGTGACTTCGAGGCCGCGTATCTGTTCGCGGCGGGTGTGACGACTCCGGGGAGCTTCCATGCGTACGCACATCAGGCTCCGAGGATGCTGCTGGACCTGGTCGAGGCGGCCCTGCACACCGGTCGTGCGGAGGAGGCGCGCGAGCACGCGCTGGCCGCGCGCGACGCGGGGCTGCCGGGGATCTCACCGCGGCTGGCGCTGGTGACGTACGGCGCGCTGGCGATGACCGCGGAGACCGAGCGGGAGGCCGCGGCGATGTTCGCGCTGGTCGAGGCGCATCCGGACGCGGCGCGGTTCCCGTTCGAGGTGGCGCGGATCCGCTTGGCGCACGGGACGCGGGTGCGGCACGTCGAGGGCCGGGCCGCGGCGCGGCAGTACCTGCTGCCGGCGGCTGAGGCGTTCGAGCGGCTAGGGGCCGCCGGATGGAGCGAGCGGGCGCAGGCCGAGCTGCGCGCCACCGGCGCCGCGCCCCGCGCGTCGATGCTGCACGTGGCGACGCTGACGTGGCAGGAGCGGCGGATCGCGGATCTCGCGGCCAGCGGGCTGACGAACAAGGAGATCGGGACGCGGATGCACCTGTCGCCGCGGACGGTGAGCTCGCACCTGTACCGGATCTTCCCGAAGTTGAACATCACGACCCGCGCCGCGCTGCGCGACGCGTTGAGCCGGACCGAGGAACTCGCCTTGGTCTGACCACCTCTCGGGTGTCTCGGCGTCATGTGACTGATGTGCGGCCGTCGGGACTCGACGACAGTGGAGATGCCAGCAGACATCTTGTGAAAGGGTTCTGATATGATCAACAGGCGTACTTTCAACAAGGCGGTGGGGTTGGGGGTCGGCGCCACCGCGGTGTCGATCGGGGGCGCATCGGCCTCGGCGTCCGCGGCGACCGGAGTCACCGCCCACCGGCCGGGTGTGAAGCCCACGATCCCGGGCGTCGTGCCCGGCACGCACACGGAGTTCCCGGAGATCAAGCAGGTCCGGGCCGGCGTGCTGAACATCGGTTACGCCGAACTCGGGCCCCGGCACGGTCCGGTCGTGATCTGCCTGCACGGGTGGCCCTACGACATCCACAGCTTCGTCGACGTCGCCCCGCTGCTGGCCGACGCGGGCTACCGCGTCATCGTCCCCTACCTGCGCGGGCACGGAACCACGACGTTCCTGTCCGGCGCGACGTTCCGCAACGCGCAGCAGTCCGCGATCGCCGTGGACGTCATCGCGCTGATGGACGCTCTGAAGATCCGCCAGGCGGTACTCGCCGGCTTCGACTGGGGCTCGCGGACCGCGGACATCGTCGCCGCCCTGTGGCCCGAGCGGGTCAAGGCCCTGGTCTCCACCTCCGGCTACCTCATCACCAACGTCGAGGCCCAGAAGACGCCGCTGCCGCCGAAGGCGGAGCAGGTGTGGTGGTACCAGTACTACTTCGCCACGGACCGCGGCCGGACGGCGATGCAGACCCCGAACCTGCGCGACGGCCTGTGCCGCCTGGTCTGGGACGACGTGTCGCCGACGTGGAAGTTCGACGACGCGATCTTCGCCCGCACCGCGCAGGCGTTCACGAACCCCGACTACGCGGCCATCGTCATCCACAACTACCGCTGGCGCCTCGGCCTGGCCGACGGCGAGCGCCGTTACGACGCCCTGGAACAGAAGCTCGCCGCCCGCCCGACGATCGGGGTGCCGACGATCACGCTGGACCCGGAGCTCGACCCGTTCCTGGCTTCCACCGACGGCACCGGCTACCGCCGGTTCTTCACCGGCAAGTACGAGCACCGTGTCATGACCGGGGTCGGCCACGACGCGCCGCAGGAGGCGCCCACCGCGTTCGCGCAGGCTGTGGTGGACGCGGACTACATGTAGTCCGGCGTAACGCAAAAGACTGCAACCGGGGCGGGGCGCGGTCGTCCAACCGTCGTGATGCGGCGGTGGGCGACCGTGCCTGGCTTGGTGTGGTGATGGTGGCTTGGTGTGGTGCCTGGCTTGTGTCGTGGGTGGCTTGGTGTGGTGCGTGGCCTGGTGTGGCGCCTGGCCTGGTGATGGTGGCCGCTTGGTCTGTGGGTTGAAAGTCAAAGGCTGGATACGACCT